>JBPOJC010000088.1:0-7143 GCA_052034135.1 Caldisericota bacterium
CAACAAAATTAACTTTTTACCAATTTTAAATTCTTTTATTACCATATTTTTATAACTCTCCTCTTTTTTGGTAGTCATATTATTAATCTTTAATTTCTTTCCCTACCATTCTTAAAGTAGCACCCTCTTGCATTGTTTTATGATTTTCGCGTTCATCATTATAGTGAATCGCTGCTGAAAATAGATAATCACTCCACCCGTTATCAGAAACTTCAAATTTTAGCATATCTTTATTTTCGGGATTTCTTGGTCTGGATAATTCAAGAGTCCACTTTCCTGCATCCCACTTACCTTGAGCTTTAACAATAGCAGCATCCCCGGTAGCAGGAGTATCATATATAATATAGAGCGGCGCTCTATCTCCAGTTATTTCTTCGGCAGGCCCAAAATAATCTTCTGCTTTATTTCTTTTGAAGCCATATTCGCCAGGAAGTTCCTGCCATGTAATCTTATTATCAAAGTTAGGGTCATCAATACTAACGCCCTCTGGTAAAGCATTTATAAAGTAAGTTGCCGCAATACCTTTAGTACCAGAAATTGCAGGGTTCCACCACCAAAGCTCTTCATATTCTCCCAAATTCTCTGGTCCCATATATCTTTTATTTAAGTCTTCTGGTTGATCATGGCAAAGAGTTGTACAACCTGTTGTATCAAAATCTTTAATATCATAAATATCCCACATAATTGAGAATGCATCACTCAATAAATGCCAATTCCAATTACCATTTTCCATAACCCATTCTCCTATGGACTTCATTTCGCCACTATCAGCGTCTACCCATTCAAAGAGAAAGTAAATATTTTCATCATCGTAAGCTGTTTTCATTTCAAAAGAATAATAAGATTCGAGAGAAACATTCGTTGGCTGAATATTTTGCCATAAAGCATCATCGACTACTCCATCAATTGTAGGTGCAGACTCAGTTGTATATTTACACTCAATAACCTGATTTGTTTTTGCTTCAGGTTTTTTAGGTGTACCACCACCTCCTCCTCCACAACCATAGAGAAAACCAACACCCATAATCAATAATGCAGAAATTGTGACTCTTAAAATTTTAGATTTCATCTCTTTTTAATAATCCTCCCTTCGAGATACTAATAAAATACTTAATGACTGCTTAAAATTATTCATCTTTAATAAATTAACCCGTGTACACAAGAACTATTCTACCTTCTATTTCCCTATCTATAGTTTTTCCTGCTTTTGTTTCCAAATCTATATAATCAAACAGGTGTTCCCTTAAAGAAAGTTCAGAATATTGTAAAACTTTACCATTTAAAAAGGCTAAATATCCATCCAAACCTCTTCTCATAGATTCAGAAGTTGCAACTTTATATATATTGTCTGGCTTGATCTCTTCGCCACTTAAGGTTACAGCAGAAATAACTCTATCGTATAAAAACCTATAATTATCATATTGAAATTTTAGTCCAGAAACCTGGATCATGCCAGAGAAAAATGTTGCTCCCTGTTCTAATACAGCTATTACATCATTCCCGGTCATTTCTAAAAGAACAACGTCTTCATCTTTAGGCAAAACTCCATAAATATCTCCAACTTTAATATCACCTTTTGGTATATTGCCTTTTATTAATGAAGGGGAAATAAAAGCAAAATCTGCTTCTTCAAAGCTTTCTCTTATAACATCGGTGATCAAATTTCCAAGGGTTGATTCGCCAGCAGAGCTAATTGTTAAACCATTATTGCTCTTTCCAATAACTTTATTAAGTTCAGCTTCATAAGTCTTTGTTGCATCATTAAATTTATTTATTATTGATTCATCTTGTTTAAAATCATCTGCATATGTATAAATATTGGATATGCTAACTTTTTCAACCTTTTCTGTCACCGCATTAACTATAAATTTTGATGTTCCTATGGAATTACCATAGTTACCAGGCGCAATGACGTTAACACCTTTATAAGATGTAGAAAACCCGTATTGGCCATTAAGAGTAATCAAAACATTTGGTTTAATAGTTAATTTATCAATAAAAGTTGCTAATTCGGATGAAAGCTCTCCTTTTGAATTAAGTGTTGCTTCAAGCCCTGTTATAAGAACTAAAATTGAAGCTTTCTCATTTCTTAATTTGCTTATGGCTTGATTTGCTGATGTGATAGAGTCAGAAATTTCAATTTTGTCTAACACATCTTTATGTAAATATGGTTTCTCAATAGAAAAACCTGAAGTACCAGTAATGCCAATCTTTATTTTGCCAAAATCTTTTATAATTGTATCAGGGAATATGGTTTTTTTGTCTTCCTTGTTTAATATGTCCGAAGAAACAATTGAAATATTTCCTTTGTTTTTAATATTAATTAAAGGATCTATGCCATAAAAAAAGTCATTAACAGAAACTCCCAAAACATTATAGCCTATCTTGGAATAGACTTCTTCAATAATTGTTCCTTTGGTCAAAAAAGAAACTGCTGAGCCAACAAGGTAATTACCAGCATCAACAGCAATAAAATTAGAATAAGAACCCTTATACTGATTCATATAAGTGGAGACAATTCCTAAACCACCAACTGGTCGATCTTCGATTGGGTCTTTGTACGAAGAATAAAGATTACTTTGAATGTTGCCGGTAGCAGCTAAAAATATTGTTGGATAATGAGCTCTAAAGATTATAGTAGCTGTTTCCGCCCTTGTTATTGAACCTTTAGGACGAATAGTTTCATCGGGATAACCCTTTATAAATCCTTCATTATAAGCAAAAACAATATATGGAAGAGCTAAATCAGAAATGGTGTTTCCATCTTTAAATTTTGTCTTGAAAGCATTGAGCTCCTCTTCTTTAAACTGTGGAGGATTAGAATCATCTCTAAATACTATAACAAGCTCAATCATGGATTCTTCCCTATTAATAGGATTATTGGGATAAAAATTTGGACCCTCAGCAAATGGAAGCATTCCTTTCTTTTTTGCGGCTTCTACAAAACCATAAAACCAATCCTTCTTATTAACATCTGAATATGACTGCTTTTCTGGTTTGTATTCAGGGATATCGTAAGCACTTACGGCAATTTTAGTATATTCAGCTCTTGAAATGGTCTTATCAGGAAGAAAACGACCATCAGTATAGCCTGAGATTACTTTCTTCTCTTGTAGGAAGGAAATTGCCTCATTAGCCCAATGGTCAAGATAATCCGGAACTGTATACCAACCACCAGATGTAACTGGCTTTATGCCATTTTTGTTATTCCTAACATATTCTATTAATTGGTCTCTTAAAGTCTTTCTTGTATTTGTCTGAATTTTAACGCCAGAAAAACTTTGAGGCCTACCGGCTCCTGCAATTAGCGATGCAGTAAGTCCAACGGTATAATTTGTATTATTGTTAATCGCTTTTCCTGCTACTTTTAAATCTTTTATTCTGTTTCCAGGTGCTCCCCTTAAATCAACAACATAACTTAATCCTAATGTATTTAAAGCATATGTTAAATTGCCAGCAGATAAATTGTTTGCGCTTTCTTCAAGTATATTTTTTATCTTAGAGCCACTCATAGACACAGAATAAATTGTATCATCGGACGATACAAGACTATAAATGTCGCCATAAGTTAGAGGTCCTTTATTTAAGTTATGCAACAGCTCTTTAGGCTTTATCATTGAAATCTGTGATTTAGCTGTATCTTGAATTATTTGTAGAGCTAAATTAGAAAGACTCGTTGGCCTATAAACAGCTCCACTCATGGTAAAAGTGTCATTTGCAAAACCTATTACTTCACTAAATTGAGATTTAATACCGTCTACATAGGGTTGAACAACCGCCATTGCCTCCTTTGAAGTTTCAATTGCGCGTCCAACTTTTACTACTTTACCGGATATTTGTCTTGTCTCATCCTCTCTTCTCATAACTTCATACGGCTTTACAGGGCATTTGCATTTTTCAAGCATAAGTTCTACGCGAGAAACACCAAGTCCATATTTCCCGGGAGAGCTAACCAAAACATCGTGCTCTTTAAACTCAGGCGAAAGGGGGAAAAATATTTGTTCTCCGGGAATTGGATCATCTGATCCGCATATACAAACATCTATTCTTGAACGCTCTAATATCTTATAAAGAGTAGAATCTTTTCTTTTTGCCGGGTCTTTCTCCCATTCCATATCAGTCAATAATACTATAAAATCAGCACGCTCTATTTCCTTCAATATATCGCTTGCTTTGATTACTTCTTCGGCTGGATCAGAGAAGGTAATTCCTTTAATGCTATCAGCAGGTATGGCAGCAACCTTTGTTGGATCGGGTAAACTTAAAACAGCAATTTTAAGTACATGAGCAGACTCAGGAACATCGAAAACTAACATTCTATGGTCTGAAGCATAAAGATTATCTCCTATATAAGCATTTGTGCTAATCCAGGTAAAATTACTCTCTCTTTTCCTTGCATCACGAATCGCAGAGGATAGCGAGAAATCAAGAGTTCCATAACCTGCCGCGTCATATCCCATATGATTCATTAGGGCTACGACTGGATGAGGTTTATCGGGTAAGGGTCTTTTAGTCAGATAATTTGCAATATCAGAACCTGATAAGCTGTTCCCTCCATCTACAAGCATCGAATAACCTTCTCGAGATTTAACTTCACTTCTGATTGAATTTACTACAGTAGCAACTTTAACAAGCCCCCCTTCATCTTTGTAATCACCATAAGAAAAGGGTAATATTTGCCCATTAAGATTATTTGTTGCCATAATCACAAATGGGAATATATCCAAGGCGTTTGTTGTCAAAGGTGCAAAAAAGAATAATGCACCAATAATTAAAAAGAAGGTTAATAAAGCAGCGAATGACTTTTTTACCATTCTCTTTTCCTCCAATATTATCTAATAAATTCCAATTACTAAATTTATAGGAAAAAATTAAACATCTTTCAAGTGAAAAAAATATTTATTTAAACTTACTGATTATTTAAGGAAATACTTTAGAGAATAAGGTTAATTATTTTATCAAGTATAGAATATTTTCCTATGGGTTAGGCAACAGGGGGCGTAAAGGTAAAGTTAAGTATGAAAAGAGGAGATCCTTCGGTCGTTGAGAAGACACTCCCTCAGGAAGACAGGTGGTGAGTAGCCCTCTTCGGTCGCTTAAGGATACGCTTCCTTTACTTTTTCGTCATTCTGAGCGTAAGCGAAGAATCTCAGTGCTCCTCAGGAAGACTGTGGGGGAAGTGTCCTTCTTCGCCATGAAATAGGCTTCCTTAGCGGTGGTTGAAACCCATTCATCGTTAGGATTAGTGCTCCTCAGGAAGACTGTGGGGGGTTGTCATCCACGAATTCCACACAACTGTCATTCTCGAACTCATTTATCGGGGATCCAGACTTTATTTTTAACATTTTTTGTATTTAGGAGTGACAGAATTGTCATTTTTACCCCTCTTATATATGTGGAGAGTTTATTTTTACACATTTTGCGTGAGGTAGAAATATGGATCTACCCCTTAGTATTCTGGATTCCCGCTTCCGCGGGAATGACAATAATGAGACCCTTCAGTCGCTTAAGAATACGCTCCTTCAGGGTGAATTCTTAAGGGGATGGGTACGTTTAAATCCCAAAATTTTAGAGTTTTGTTTACTATGTATTAAAAATTCTTTCAAAACAGAGAAAAAATGATAAAAGTATAACCATATAAATTTATTATTCTAAAACAATAAGGGAGAGAAATGAAAATTAAAAGAGCATTATTTTTTATAACCATTTTCACAGTTTCTCTTTTAATTCCGTTCGGAGTTTCATCCGCAAAAGATTATTCAATTCCCCAAGTTAATATTGATGTCACTATAAATAAAGATGGATCAGCAGACTTTATTGAAAAAAGAACATTTAAATTAAATGACTCTTTTACATTTGGATATTACGATCTTCCAAAAAGTGGTTATGGAAGAATTGAAAGTTTTACAGTATATGAATTAGGTAAAGATGGAAAAGAGACTAAATTGTCTCAAGAAGTAGAAGAAAATAGCGTTAACTATAGAGTAAAATACTTTTATAACGCCAATAACGAAGAAAAAACTTTTATTTACAGATACAAGCTCTCAGGAGTAATACAAGCTTATAAGGATTATGGAGAGTTTTATTTGAAACTTCAGGGGTCTGGATGGGATAAAAAAATCGGGAATTTCGAATCTAAAATAAAGTTTTTAACTCCCATAGATAAAGACGCATATCTCGTCTGGGCTCATGGACCATTATGGGGTAAGATAACAAAGATAGATGAAAAAACTGTTGGTTTAACCGTGAAAAATGTACCCCCAAATACATTTATTGAAGCAAGAATATTAATTCCAATAAATTATTTTCAAAATGTTGAAATAATTGACTCATTTATTAAAGACAATGTGATATCAGAAGAAAAAAATTGGGCATTAAAGGCAAATGCCGAAAGAACTGCAGCTAAGATCTCAATGTACATCCCTCTTGCTGGATTTATAGCATTTCTTATTATATTGTGGTTTTTCTACAAAAAATATGGTGCTGAATATAATCGCCCAAAGAACTATGTTTATTATCGTGAAATTCCCTCTAATATTCCTCCTGCTGTGCTTGGATATTTAATTAATTTCGGCGATATCAGAGGAGAATACATTGCAGCTACTCTAATGGATCTCATACACAGAAAATTTGTGGATATTGAAACAATAGATGAGAGAAAAAAAAGATATTTGCTAAAACGCCTGCCTAATGACGAACAACTTAATGACTACGAGGATATACTACTTAATAAAATCATATTCAATAAAGGTCAAACTACAGAAATTAAAGAACTAAACAAGAAATTTAATAAAAGTGCCTCACATTATGCCAAACTTTTCGAAGATCTTGAGGAAAAAATAGGAGAAAAATCCAAAGAATATGACTTTTTTGACCAAGTTAGTGCAGGTAAGGGAAACTTCGTGACAGGATTTTCAATTTTAATAGGAATTCTATCATTAGTTTTAGGGGGAATTTTTAAAAATCCTTACTTTTACAGCTGGATAATGTTGGTACCAATTTATATAATTGTAGGCACTAAAGCCATTCCAAGAAGAAGTGTTAAAGGTAAAGAGGAATACGATAAATGGATGGCTTTTAAGAGATATTTAAATGATTTCTCTAACCTCAAGGAATATGGTCCAAAGTCCGTAGTCATCTGGG
>JBPOJC010000046.1:0-32622 GCA_052034135.1 Caldisericota bacterium
TGCACTATTAGCGATTTTAGTACTGGAAATATTAACCTAAATTCCCGATATAACTAACGATGATATTTATCAAAAATAATGTAATAGACAATAAATACTAATGAATAAGTTACGAAACATATGAGACTTTAAAATTTATCACTTTGATTTATGCTAATTTCTGTCCAAAGAAATGGGGGAAGTTAAATGTGAGCTATATAAATATAATTATATAATTAAAAGCAATTTAAGATGATAATCGTCGAAAGGAGAAAAAGTTAAGATATTTTGGAAAATAATAACAAAGTAACAGAAGACATAATCATAATGAGGAGTTTGCCTTTACTCTTATTTATTTCATTTTTTTTCTCACTATTTTCCTTTTTATACTTTAATGGTCACTATTCCTTGTTTCAATCTGATTTATCGAGATACCCCCTGGGTTATACAGCTTTTAGATCTGTCTTAATCGGTTCTTGCCATATTATAGAATTTTTCATTATTTTTCGATTTCTACCATACTTAATAAATACAAGACATTACAACACCGATTTTTTTACTCTTTCACTGGTTACAGGTCTTTTTCTCTGGTCTACATTACTGTTTTATTCTTCATTTCTTTCCGGAATAGCACTAACTCCTATGATAGAAACTTTGAAAATATCTGGTTCTTCAGAGGATATGCTGCTTTTCTTAAATAAAATACCTGTATGGGTTATATTGGTAGATATTTGTTTGCTATTAATACTCATGAGCTGGATTTGCGTAAAAAGGAGAAAAAATATAATAACTTCAGAGCTTAATAACTATTCTAACGGAGCATTGGCAAGACTTGCTGGTAAATATTCCTCTTACTATGCATGCCTTCTTCTCCTGGTCCAGCTCATTCTTTTTATCTTTTTTAAGAATATAATGACTTCTCCTTTTTACTTCTTTATCTATATTGCTACTTTCTTACTTATTCTTACAGTATCAGTCTCATTTATTAGAAACAGTACAAAAACAATAGAGCCTTTTCTTAAATTAGTTTATTTGTGCCTTCTAATGCCTTCCTTTTTTGTAACACTCCTTTTAGGAATTTATTCAAGATTATTTTTTGATGCTAAATATTTCGAATTGAGTGGAAAACATTTACTTACTGATTTTGAACTTATTTTCGCAAAATTTATAACTAATCCACCGTCCTATTTTCTGATATTTGCATTATCAATAATTCTTATTTCATTTCTTATAATGCTAATATTTAAAAAGAAAGAAATAGTTGTACCTCTTCAGCTTGTTGCTCTTATGTCTTTATTTTTGTATCTTTGCCAAAAAGATTCTTTTATTTCTTTTCTATATTCAGTTAGGAATGAAATAGAAGTAAATGTTGTTTTCTGGATGTCTGTTGCTGTACCCATTACTTATATTCTTCCTTTCTATTTCTCATTTCAAAAAAATGGTTCTCAGATCAACCCGCACAATAACTCTAATGTAGGAGAAATATTATCCAGTGAAAGTAAAATAATTTACTGGTTTAGAAAAATAATTTATTGGCTTAAAAAAGTAGTAAACCGTTTGGAAAATGTGCTCTTTTTTCTCACTTTATTAATAGCTAACTTCGTAGCATTTACTTTTGGAATATTATGGAACAGCTCTTTTTTCTATATTTTTCTGGTTAAATATTAATTGCTTCTGAAAAGGTTTTTTATGAAATCACTTTTGGAAATGGTGTTCCAGCCCCCTAATTAATTGGACAGTTTGTATTAAGGTTATTTAAAGAATAGCGGACCATATCTCTGGATTATAACTGAGGATGGTAAAAATATTATAAACTTAAGCAAGACAGAGTCATGCATATTGATATTGCAAGAGTAATTCATGAATTACTCCTTTTTCTTTTTTTTAGTAGAATATAACCAATCAATAAAGTTCCAATAAGCCCTATTATACCACTTATAGTAAAAGCCATATTTGCTCCTAATTTACTTGCTAATCCACCAGCGTAGAGAGAACCTATAGGAGCAACACCAACAAAGACAAATGAGTAAACACTCATAACTCTTCCTCTGATGTTGTCTTCTGACTCAAGCTGAAGAGTAGTATTAACGGAAGTGGTGAATAATATCATAAAAAAGCCAATAAATACTAATAATAGAAAGGCTAAATAGAAATTACTCGCAAAAAACATCAAAGCCTCTCCAATAGATAATCCAAATGCTGCAATAACTATTGTAGTAAGTTTTGGCTTACTGTTTTTGCTTAAAGCAACAACAAGAGCACCAACAAGAGCCCCTACACCCATAGCGGTCATTAACATTCCAAATCCTTTAGAATCCAACTTTAAGAAATTTTGAGAAAAAACTGGTATCAATACACTAAAATTCATGCAAAATATACTAATAATACCAAATAAAGTCACTGTTACCTTTATTCTTTCTTTAGCAAATATATATTTTAATCCTTCAACTACATCTTTAAATAATCCTTTAAATAATTTATTAATTTGCATATCATTTTTCACGCTCACAGCGCTTATTTTAAGTAGTTGAGCTATCACTGCTATATAGGAAACAGCATTTAGTAAAAAACAAATTCCTATACCAACAAAACCAATAAGAATTCCTCCTATTGCAGGTCCAATAATTCTTGCAAGATTAAATATTGAAGAATTCAATGCAATGGCGTTCATTAAATCATCTTTCCCTACCAATTCCACCATATATGACTGCCTTGCTGGCATATCGAGAGTATTTAGAAAACCAAACATTGTTGCAACCACAAGAACATGCCAGTACTCCACTCTCTTAGTTAATGTTAAAATTCCCAAAATTGCTGCAAGTAATGAGAATGAACTTTGAGTAAAAATTAAGATTTTCTTCTTTGAAACTTTATCAATCAAAGGACCAATAAATAACGAAAATACCATCTGGGGCAAAGTTTGAAATGTAACAACTAAACTAAGAAGAAAAGGAGAATCAGTTAAAGTTAAGACAAGCCACGGTTGAGCAATATTTTGTATCCAGGTCCCTATTAAAGAGATTGCTTGACCGCTAAAAAAAAGTCTAAAATTTCTATACTTAAGAGCTGGCAGTGTAGTTTTTATTTTGGATCCCATTTCTACTTTCATGTTATTATTATATTTATAATTTATTATATTGTTATTTAGTAATTTATGGATAAGTAAAGATTTCACTTTAACACTTCATGGCATTTCTGCCATAATAAGGCATGAAAATATTTTCTATAGTCCTTTTGTGTGCCTCTTATATAACTAACAATTAAATCTCTTTACCAAATATAATTTTGGAGTTATTATTATCTGAGGAATTAAGCATAGAAACTGATTTTCTCTCGCAAAACTTATATAATAAACATTGGTATAATTCTCATTTTTGATTAGTAACTTCAATTATTACATATAAATACGAATGAATATTTGATTTTTTATTGTTATTTATATAATTGTGTTGTGAAAGAAATAATTGATAATATTAAATTACTTATAAAAAATTTAGATAAAGTATTAAAATTATTAGCTAAATATAATAAGTTAAAAGAAAATCTTTTAGATAATGCTTATTTGGCTGAAAAGAATTTAACCGAGATAACCAAAATAACCAATGCTTTACCAGCTTTTTCCATTAAAACCTCATTATTAAATCTTATTAATGATGAAAAGGAGATTTTAGAGAAAGCGAAAGAGGAATTCCGATTTAGTTTTGGTGAAAAATTAAATGATTTATTTAAAAAAGATGGAAAAACTATTAAAGGACAGTATCCAACACTGAGAGTCGGTATGTACACAATAAAACTTAACTTTGAATTTGGAGAGGCTCAACTATTTTTTGGTCCTGAAGTAGAGAAGATAAAATCAAAAATACCTCTTAATCCAGCTTCTATATATGATTCAATAACTAAATTCGATAAGGAGCTTAATAGCGAAAAGATAGATCCTGTTGAATTATTTAAAGATCTTAGTGAAGCTTATAAGAGAAAGCTATTATTAACTGGAAAAATAATTGGCGAAAAGTTACCAATTATTGAGGTTTTGAACGAATTCGTTTTTATTAAACAACCTCAAAAATTCTTTACTGATCCTAAAAAAGAGAATTTTCATGACTATCCAAGAATAAAATTATCTTATCTTCTTTACATTTTACGAAAATCGAATAATGCAGGTAAGGGGCTAAAGTTTTATGTGGCCACTTTTGATGCAACAGGAGATAAAAAAAACTCCATCTGGATTCCTGACAATGACGAAGGGGATGGGACATATTATTCTTATATTTCAGTTGATGCAGAAAATAATGTGAAGGAAGCATTGTTTTAAGAATAAAAAAGATGGATGAATTAGATTTAGACCCAAAGCTTGCAAAAGTAATAATTCATAAATTGGGCAGTTCAGGCACCCCTCCAGAAGTAGGAGTTGAATATTTTAATGTAGGGCTTGAACCCTATTTAAATGTCATTGAAAATGAATATTTAAAAGATATTTTAAAATACAATTTATCTTCATTTAAGTTAATTGTTGGTAATTATGGAGGAGGTAAATCTCATTTTCTTTACCTGATAAGAGATCTTGCCTGGAAAAACAATTATGTAACAAGCTATGTTAGCTTAAGTGCTACAGAGTGTCCATTTGATAGATTAGAATTGGTATACAGAAGCATCGCCTTAAATATTACTCCACCATTAAGTACAACAGAGATACTTAAACCATGGGAAGTTGGAATAGAAGCACTTTTAAGGAAATGGTACGAACAGGTAAAAGAAGAAAAGAATTTTTTATCCCTCATTAAAAACCTTGAAAGCACAAGTTTTGTGAATGCTGTCAAGGGAGCTTTATCAGGCCTTTCGAATGATGATGAAGAGCTTTTTTATTCACTTACACAATGGCTTAAAGGGGAGGATATTTCAAGAGACCTTAAATATAAATATAGAATATCTGAGCGAATTGATAGAACAAACGCTTTCAGAATGCTAAGAAGTTTGGTTCAGTTTGTAAATTTGATTGGCTATTCAGGAATTATATTTTTATTTGATGAAGCTGAACGTGGAATGAGTATATCCTCATCTCGAGATAGAAGAAGAGCTTTAGACAATTTAAGACAGATAATAGATGAATGTGGAAATTCAAAACTTCCAGGAGCTATGTTTTTCTACGCAATACCTGATGAAAACCTACTTCTTGAAGGAAGTGGTGGTGTTTATGAAGCATTAAATCAGCGTTTACGCTCGAGTTTTACTAAGGTAAATCCTATGGGTGTAAAAATTAATCTTGAGGATATAGGAATTTCTCCATCTGAATTTTTAAAGGAATTGGGATTAAAATTAGCAAAAATATACGAAATTGCTTATTTTTATGATTTTAATAATAAAGTTCTCGAAGAGTCCTTAAAAAACATAATAAATGTCTCACTCGAATCTCAATTTCTTGATGTAAGCTATAGAAGAATCTTTGTTATAGCAGTTATTGAAGCCTTTCAAAGGATCAAAGTAAATAATGAACCTATTGATAAATCAACTGCACGGGAGTTATTCCGTTCAACCGCTAAATCACTGATTCAAAAAGAGAGGGAAGAGGTTGAAGGAGAAGAGTTCTAAACTCGTCACTCACAACATATTTGGTGAGGGTATAGTGCTTGAAACACGCTGGGATGGAACTGAAGCAAGAGTAAAATTTTTGAATGGTTTGAATTTATGGCTTCCAACAAAATGGTTAAAGCCAATTAAAGTAAAAGAAGATACTGAAATTAATTTAGATGAAATCTCTTCAAAAAGAATTCTTGAGTCATTTAGAATGGGAATAGTCCCTCATCAAGATATTGAACTATTTACATTTGGCAGAGAAGCCGAAATTAACGTATTAAAGAATGGATTAGAAAACTTAATAAATGGCATAAGTGATGTTTGCCTGATTGAAGGAGGATATGGCTCTGGAAAGTCGCATCTTTTAGAATATTTTAGGCATTTATCTTTGAAAGAAGGTTTTGTAACAACCTATTGCGAGCTTCATGCTCAAGAAACTCCTCCATTCAGGCCTAAGAAAGTATATCGCGAACTTGTCTATAACTTACACTATATAAAAGATAACTACGATTATAGTTTTAGAGATATTTTAATTGAGGCAACAAAACTTAAAATCGAAGATCATTGCTTCTTTACGCCTGTTTTAAATAGAATAAAAGGGATGGATAATCTTGATTCACATAGCGAAGTTTTCTGGCAATGGATAGAAGGAGAATCCACTAAAGAATATGCAACATCAAAGTTTTCGCCATATCGTGTAAGGGGAGGGCAGACTATACCAGCATTGTACGATTTTTCAACAGCTGCCGATTTTTATTGTTACATCATAAGTGGTTTAAGTTATATTGTCCGAGAGTTAAAATTAGGTGGTTTGGTAATAATTATTGACGAGTTTGAAGAAATTACACACATCTGGAATAACGAACTTTATATGCGTGGATTAAACTTTATGGATGGACTTGTTAGGGTTTCCCTTAATGATGAAAAACTTCGAAAAATCGACTACTCTATGATACACAATCAAGTTCGCCCTACTCCCTACTCATATAAAGAACCGTATATTTTTCTTGTTATCGCTACAACTCCACTAAAAGATATAAAAATTTCTCCTTCTTTAAAAAATAGAATTAACTTGAGGAAATTTGGAGTAGAAGATTTTGAGATTATTTTTGATAAATTGTTAAGTGTCTATAAATCTGCCTACAAAAATTTTAACATAGAACCATCTCTCTATAATAGCATTCTAAATGCTTCATTAGAAAATAATTACTTAGAACTTAGAGAGTTTATTAAATATACAATAGAAGCATTTGACTGGATAAGACTCAAAAAATTTTGAAATTTTAAAAATAGTAGTAAAATTTTTAAATAGAAAACGGGGCGTGGCGTAGTTTGGCTAGCGCACCAGCATGGGGTGCTGGGAGTCGGAAGTTCAAATCTTCTCGCCCCGACCATTTTTAAATTCCCAGCGGGATGTGGCTCAGCTTGGTAGAGCGCTTGGTTCGGGACCAAGAGGTCATGGGTTCAAATCCCATCATCCCGACCAGTTAATTAGGACTACGGCACAGAAGATGCTGCAACTGAGCGGTTTCATTTTTATCTTTTACACAATAGCAAAAATTCACTAACGCTTTCAGTTATCCTGAGAAACATATCTTAATCAAAGAAAGGCCTCTTTTCCCATCTGTCAAATCATAAGAAGTGTTTTTGATGACAAAGGGTTTCTTTAACCCGCACCATCCTGTAAGGAATTTAAACGACAAAGGATTTTCTTCCAACCCAGACATCCTTATAAGCACTCTTTCTGTTGACGAAGAATTCCATGTTTGTCATTACCGCAGAAGCGGGAATCCAGAAATCAAAATAAATTTGGATTCCCGACAGAGACATTCAGGTATGACATAAAGAAGAGGAGATTCCTCAGGGCATGTGCAACAATACCGCACTTTTAGAACGACAAAAATGTCATCAAATTAACTTTTTAATAGAAAAGAATCTTATTTACTGTGAGAAAAGCTTTATTTTCGTTAATTCCAACTTCTTTTACGGTAATAAAAATCTATTTTAAATATTCTGTCAAATCTGCACTATAAACAACATTTTTGATTTTTTCATCATCATCCAAAGAATAATGGTCCCAGATGTAACAAGTAATATCTGTTTCTCTTATTATTATTTTATCTATCGAGCTGCTATACGCAGAAAATTTCTTTCCAAATTGCAGAATTACTTCATTTTCGGTCTCAATATTGTAAACGAAAAGGTTAATATCTGAATTATTGGCAAGCTTTATAAATATATATGGATAACAAGAGATAAATCTATAAGGTTTTCCTATTTTTCCAGATACAAGATAATGTTCACCCGAAAAGATGAATTTGTTTTTTACAGAGTTTGCATCAATATCATAAATAAATATAACTCTTCTGTTTTCTTTACCATTAGGGAAATCTCCATAATAAATTATAATTGATGAATCTTTGTAATCGGCAATACTTAGTGTTTCTAAATTTTCCAATTCTGGATATTTCTTTTTATCAATATTTATATAATCTATAATTTTACCAGTGTTTATATCTATTGAGAATATTCTCCCATCTTGCAAAAAGAAGATTTTACCACCTTTGATAAATGACATAGTTAAATGATCAAGGTCATAATTTTCTAAGTCAGGTTCTAAAATGTTTAATATGTTTAATTCAGCATCACAAACAAAGATTATATCTTTTAGGCTTATGTAAAGTTTATTTTCATTGTCTACTAAAATAACTGGTTGGTGATGCATCAACTCTTTACTTGTAGCAAGAAATGAATCTTTTACAATCTCTTTCCTTTCTATATCATAAATGCCAACCAAATAAGATGAATCGCCAAGAAAGCCATAAACCTCTCTTATAAAAGCTATTCCTTCTCTATTACCTTTAAGTTTAAGAAATTGCCAGCTTCCATAGCATGTAATTGGTAAAGGAGAATCAAAGGATGGTAATTCTGCTATAACCTCAAATTTGGTTTCAGGAACTTCAATAAAATGATTTTTTGACATTAAGTTATATGGTAACGTTGTAACAGATATTAAAAAAACAATAAGTATTAAAACCTTAAGTTTAGCACGTTTCATATTAAATCTTTCCTTACATTTTTTAGCATCTACTTATAAAGTAGAATAAAAATAGTAAAAATCAAGAAAATAATCATATTAGAGTGAACAAATCTTAAATAAATGTAAACTTATAAAATAATGAAGCTTAATTTCATTATTATAATTAATTGGAAAGAGTTACTTTTATCAAGATTTATACTGTAATTCAATAATTCAAACAATCAAACTTTTGAATATTGATTTAATGAAAATTATCCCAAATTTAGAGCATAAAGGAATGTGGGAGTGGTCTGAATTCCAAATTCATAAGGTTCTGTAATTAATACGATATCTTCATCAACCTTCACAATTTCAAAATTGAATCCAACATTTACTTTTTTAAGCTCATTCCCTGTTGATAAATCGAGAACAAGAAGCTTTTTCTCATCTATTCTTAAATAAATTTTATTATCGGTTGGTTGCTCGTAGAAATAGTCGTTATGTATGCCTAATCCTTTCTTGAGGACCTCTCTTCCTGATTTTAAATCAATAATAAATAATGCAGGAGTGCCAAACATTTTGTTAGCACCTATAAAATAAGCGAAATCATTATTGATCAAAAATTTCTTTCTGTTTTCATATGTGGTTTTCTCATCATTGCCTTGTTCTATGTTGTATTTCTTAAGGTCTAATTTGACTTTTTCTATCCCAGTTAAACCATCAAATCCATATAATGTTATATTGTTAACATTCAAATAAGTATTCCCACCTGAAAAATACATTTGTATATCCAATTTACCTTTTGTATCTATTGGAATTCTTTTACTGAAGGTTTCATTACCGTTCTGTAGACTAATCGCTGTTAATTCAATATATTCATTATTTACAATCTCTTTAATGCAATAAATCATTCCATAAGCAAATTCGAAACTATAATCTTTTTCAAAATTATCAGGAATACTCCATCTTACCTTACCATTATTTGCATCAAGACCAATTAGCATTTTATTTTTGTTCTCAAAGAAAATAATTCCGCTATCGTAGACTGGGCCCTGGTCCAACATTTCGCCATTTTTTAATGCAGGAGTCTGGTTGTATTGCCAAATTTTCTTTCCTGTTTCTGTATCGATTGAATAAATGTTATACGTGTAGTCCCTAAAAATTATGGAATTATTATGGAGATATATAAATACATAGATCTCCGAGGGAGCTTTATATCTCCAGATCTCTTTCCCTGTTTCATTATCAAGTGCATAAAAGTAACCATATGATGAGCCAAAGAAGATTTTCCCATTCCCAATAGCAAGATTTGTTAATCTATCAGCGTTGGTGACAAATCTCCATTTCTCATTACCAGTCAGTAAATCGACTGCGACTAAATAGCTTCCTTTCGCTGCATATGAACTTATATAAAGTATATTATTCTCAATTAGTGATTCTTCAAAATTACCACCATAGTCTTTCTCGCGTTTCCAGAGAAGACAATCGTTTAATTCAATCTCTTTTACTGCTTCTGTTTTTTTGTTCACAATTACTGTGCAGGATTGGCAAAAAAGAACTAATAATACCACTACTGCTATTAATGCTCTTCTCATTTCAATTCCTCTCCTTGCCTGTTTAACAAATATTTTAGCAATTTTTAATAACTTTTTCTTGATCTCAAACTTTTATTGTTAAACTATGAAGATTAATAATACTCTAAATTAATATTAAAGAAAGTATAAAATCTATATATAATATTAATTAGAGCCGTTAAATAAGTAGTATTTTAATCTTGTATTTATTGCTTTTTTAATTTCTCGATTGATTCCTGAATAACCTTTTCAAGTTCATATGGGACATCGGTACCAATCCTATATCTTTTGCCTGTTTTTAACTTAATCTCAACAGCATAAAAGCCAGAAACATTGAAGAGCCATCCATAATGAGTCAAACGAATACCCCAACCATAATACCATGGATTTTTTACTATTCGACAAGATTCAATATCTTTAATAGAAAACTTTTTTCTGATTAAGCCAATACCAAAACTAATCTTAAGAATATCGTTATTAATAGATATAGTAAGTGCCGAAAACAAAAACAAGCAGATTACAAGAATGATGAGAACTATGAAAGCTATCCAATCAAAACCGTAAAATTTTATAAGGAACATGATTAAAATTATTCCAATTATCAATAATGTAGCAATCAGGTATCCGAACTGTGTATGTTTATAATTACCAACCACTTTTTACCTCCAACATTAATTTTTTGCCTTTATATTTTAAATTTAAAAACAGTTTATTTATCCCTTTTAAAGAGTTTTTTCTTTTCAGGATCCATTTTCTCTGTGGCATATTGAAATATTAATCTTGGAGAGATATTCTTCCACTTAAGCAGGAAAGATTCTATAATAGAAGAATCTCTTTTCCATGCTTCTCTTAAAAACCATCCTAAACCCTGATGTACAACTCTTTCTTTATCAGTCATTAATGGTTCAATAAAAGTTAAAAAGTCCTGTTCTACTCCATAAATTTTAAGATAAGTAATCATAGATACAGGAACAGCCCTTCTCTTCCATTTAGAGGGAGCACTTCTCCAGCTTGAGAAGTCTCCTAAATCAACGATTTCTTCTTTTATAAAGTAAGAAATAATTCTACTACAGAGAAAATCATCGTGAGCCCAATTATCAATACCACTATTGAGCCAATCGCCAATATATTTAAAAGTATCAATTGAATAATCTTTTTTTAATACTTTATTATCAATAAATGTTAATGCAAAACTTTTCTCTTCATATCTACCATCTTTTAAAAGTAGATCACCCAAATACAAAAAACCATTTAGTAATAGGGCATCCTTGTGTTTTTCTAAAATCTCTTTTGCTTTACTATTTATTAAATCTGGTTCAACACCAAATGCATTATATTCATTGTTTTTAAAGTATCTCGAATATTTTTTTATTTCAGATTCTTTTGCATTTTGTTCGCAAAAAAGCTTAATTTCATCTCTTAATGTTTTTGCTAAAATTTTTTGCTTATTGGTTAAGTATAAACAATCATTATTGAATTTCCCCAATTTTTTCTCCTTATTTAATTAATTCAGTGCATCAACATTACTATAATATCTCCGAAGGCTTTAAAAGAAAAGTTGACTTAGATAAGAGCTTATATATAATAATTCCGTTATTTATTGGAGGTTTATTAAAATGAGAACGACATATAGGCCACATGTTAGAAAGAAACATAGAGTTCACGGCTTTCGTAAAAGAATGAGAACTCCTAATGGTAGAAAGATTTTTAAGAGAAGACGTAATAAAGGTAGATATAGACTGAGTATTTAATGAATAAACTCTGGAGACGGTTTACTACTAAAGAATTTCAAAATTTATTTGAGAGAGGAAATTTTATATCTGGAAAATTAGTTAGCATAGTTGTTGATACTGATTCCAAAGAAAAACTTATTGGTTTTGCAGTAAAAAAAAGCAAAAGAAAAATTAAAAATGTCCAGAGAAACAGAATTAAAAGAAGATTGCGCGAAGCATTTATTAAAATTGAAGACTTGCTTCCAGTTGATTTATCTATGGTAATAATTGGTAAGCCAGAGTCAGAATTTGCATCGATTGATGAAATAAGCGCAGAAATTTTAAAACTTTTAAAGAAGGTTGATTTAAAAAATAAATGCTGATTAAGAATTTATTTAAAAACTTATTGCTTGCAATTATAATGTTTTATAGGAAATTTCTCTCCCCATTAAAAGGGTTACCAAGCTGCAGATTTTATCCAACATGCTCTGAATATGCATTTGAAGCTATATCAAAACACGGCATTTTTAAAGGGCTTTTATTGTCCATATACAGAATTTTGCGATGCAATCCATTTAATAGAGGTGGATACGATCCAGTACCGTAAAATTAACTCGTTTTTAAGAAAGGAATAGCAGTATGTTAAACAAAAAATTATTTGTGGCAGTTGCACTATTTGCTATATCGTTTTCAATATTTGGTCTCTGTTTTTCAGAAACTACCCATCCAATTAATATTTCAGTAACCGCAAAAGGTAATGCCTCTGAAGTTTCTGCAATTCTAATTAAGATTGAAAATCAGGGTTCCATAATAAGTGATGTTAAGATAAAAGTAGAAGGAGAAAATACTCCTGATATTGATCCATTTATACCGATTTTGGAATCAAATGAAATTACACTTCCAAAACCCATCGAGGCAGGCAAAAGTAGCGAAGCTTTATTCCCTATCGAAATACCACCTGATGTAACAGTTGGTAAATATAATCTCAAACTTATCATTTCCTTTACTGATATTGACGGTAAAACCATTACTAATTCATCTATTTTCTATGTAGAAGTTAAAAAGCCAAATGCCTTAGTTGTGGGTTTAAGATGGTTTTTAGATTTTCTATCCCAAAAACCTTTAGGTTATGGGGTAGGAATAATTCTTTTTTCCATAATAGTTAAACTTGCATTGCATCCATTTAATGCAATTCAACTTAAATCAATGAGTAAAATGCAAGAATTACAACCCAAAATTGCTGAAATAAACAAGAAATATAAAGATGACGCACAAAAAAGAGCAGATGAAACAATGAAGCTTTATAGAGAAGAAAAAATAAATCCTTCAGCAGGATGTCTTCCCATAATTGTACAGCTAATTATTGTATACTTTTTGTATCTTGCTTTACAGGGTTACGCTCCACTCTATAAATCATCATTCTTGTGGTTAGAAAGTCTTGGTAGCCCTGATAGATACCTCATATTCCCTATACTTGCTGGGGTTACCACATTACTTCAAAGCTTAACAGGTCCACAAGCAGCTGATCCACAGTCAAAATCTTTAATTTATATAATGCCTGTATTTTTCTTCTTAATAATGATGAGGTTCCCATCGGCACTTGCAATATTCTGGACAATTTTTGGACTTACCTCTGCTATTCAGCAGTATTACTTTAGAAAAAAAACAACACTTCAAAAAGTCAAAGTTGAAGGGAGTAAATCTAAGAGTGAACAAGCCAGAAACAAATGATTTTAAAAATCAACTTAAAGAAATACTGATTGACATTTTTACTAAGCTTGGTGAAAATCCAACAGTAGAAATTTACAACGAAGTTGATGGATTAATGGCTGAAGTAATTATTGATGAGCCTGCTCGATATATCGGTAAACAGGGAGAAATCCTTAATTCAATACAATATCTAATTAAATGTTTGTTGAGTAAGAAAATAAATCCCTTACCAAAATTTACTATAGATATTGGTGAATACAAAAGAAAACAAATATCAATTTTGAGAAACATCGCTATTAATGCATCCATTAAAGTCAGAAAGACTTCAAAGCCTGTTGAACTTTCTCCAATGAGCCCATTTGCAAGAAGAATAATCCATTTAACCTTAAAGGATAATCCATCCGTAGTAACTTATTCAATTGGAGAGAATGCTCAACGCAGAGTAGTAGTTGATTTAAAGAAGTAAAAATAAAAAGATTTTAAAATATGTCTGATACTATAGTTGCAATTGCTACTCCGCTTCAAAGAAGTGCTATTGCATGTGTAAGATTATCAGGGGAAGAAGCTTTAAATGTATTTAAGAAGATTGTTTACCCTTCAAATTTGGAATTTAACCCATGGGTTATGAAGCACTGTACAATAATTGAGCCAAACAGTGGAAAAAAACTTGATGATGCAATTGCCGTTTATATGAAAGCCCCGAAAAGTTACACAGGGGAAGATATGGTAGAAATTTATTGTCATGGTGGTGTAGCAATAATTAAAAGTATTTTTGAAACTTTGGTTAAAATTGGAGCCCGTCCAGCAACTCCGGGTGAATTCACAAAAAGAGCTTTTTTGAATAGTAAAATGGATCTCATTCAAGCTGAAGCAATAGACCAGATTACAAGAGCAGAGACAGAGAACGAGCTTATGAGTTTAAATGAAAATTTATTTGGTGCTTTAAGTGAAAAAATTAGAGACATTCTCTCTAAATTTATTAATTTAAAGGCAAGATTAGAAGCTCTAATAAGTTACGAGGAAGATTTATTGGAAGAAAAATTCGATATTGAAAATGCTTTACAAATTCTCTTAAAAGAAATTGAAGAAACTATAGATAATTCTCAGGATATAAATCAACTTATTCAAGGGTTTAGAGTAACCATAATTGGTAAAACAAATGTTGGTAAGTCAAGCATTTTTAATGCTATTCTCGGATGGGATAGAATGCTAATTTCGGAATATCCATCAACTACCCATGATTATGTAGAAGAGACAATTGAACTCAATAATTACAAAATAAAGCTTGTAGATACAGCAGGCTCCGTAGAAAACCCTACAGAGCTCGATCAGCTATTTGCTGAAAAAATCGAAGATCTACTTAAAAAAACCAATTTAATTCTAATAATAGTCGATATGTCAGATTATTCTTCTATAGACGATTTGATAGTAAAAAAATATATAGATAGAAACACTCTGCTCGTAATAAATAAATCTGACAAATATGGTAAAATCCCTGAAAAGCTGTTAGAATTAATACCAGAGAATAAAAAATATATTATTGTTTCAGCACTAAAAAAAGAAGGAATTGAGGAGCTCAAAAAGTTAATAGCTGAAGAGGCTGAAAAAGGATTAAACTGGAATGCAGATTATTTCGTAAATGAGAGGCAAAGAGGGCTTCTTCTTAGAGCGAGAGAAAACCTTCTAAATGTTATTAATATAGAGAATAAAGAAAATTCTCTTGATATAATATGTTTTGAACTTGACCAAATAATAGCTACATTAGGTGAAGAATTAGGATTAAATATAAGCAAAGAGATTTTTGATAATATATTTACAAATTTTTGTATAGGGAAGTAAGAAGATGGATTTAAATGATTTATTAGAAGAAGCAAAGAAAAATGAAAGTATTGGAAAAATCGATGAAGCAATTATAGCCTTAGAAAAAGCACTTTTGCTTAGTCCCTCAAACAAGGAAATACTGCTAACTTTGTCGAGATTATACATAGGAAAAGGTAAAATTTTTAAAGCTTTAGAACTGATAAGTGGTGCGGAGAACCTAAAAAATGATCCAGATTTTTTAATGCAAGAAGCAAATATATATATGCTCCTCCATAGATTTGATGAGGCAGAGACAAAACTAAAAGAGGCACTACAATATAAAGAGTCAAGCTCTCTATACAATAATCTTGGAGTTGTTTTGCTTCAACAACGAAAAGGAAACGAAGCTATTCAAGCATTAAAAAAATCCATTAAAATTGACCCCAAGAACATTAATACCTGGCTAAATTTAGCGACATTTTACGAATCATGTGGAGACCTTGACAGCGCAAAGGAAACACTCGGAAAAGCAATTCTCAAGGGTTTAAAAAATGAAGAACTTATTGAAAAGTATGTACAGGTTTTAAGTAAGAAAGGTGAATATGAAACCGCTCTATCTCTAATTGATGATGAGCTTGATAAAAATAAAGAAAATTTAACTTTAAAACTTACCAAAGTAAAAGTTTTATTTTTTAATGGTTTGACGGAAGATTGTATAAAAGGAATAAACGATATAGAAAATGAAAATATCTTAAGTCCTCAAAATAAAAAAGAGCTTATGGAGATCAAAGAGCAAGCATACTATAACTTAGGATATAAAGAAAAAGCTTTAGAAGTAATTGATGAACTGATAAATATTTCTAACAGAAATCCCTATTATTTATTTAGGAAAGCCCAAATATTTTATTCTCTTCAAAACTATACGGAAGCATTAAAAATACTCTCGATGCTCTTAAAAGAAAACACTTTAAATGAAGAGTTGCGCTCCAATATTCTAATTTTAATGAAAAACATAGAAATAGAAAACTGGAAAAGGCTTGTAAGACTTTTAATTGAAGAGCCTGCAATGAAAGATGCACTTTTAAATGACCTTATTTTTACCATACAGAGTACGGGGATACTTCTTCCAGAAGAAGGGCTTATCTACTTGCAAAATATTTTAAACCAGATAACCTCTAAATATGGTAAATTCAGGAATATTCCACCAGAATCCATTAGTTAAAAGAAAAAGGAGGGCTTAGTTAAATATGATTCAATGCCAGATTTCTCTTTACCCTTTAGCTACTCCTAATTTTATAGAAATTATAAACGAATGCATTAAAATATTAGATAACGAAAATAATATATCCTACACTGTAACGAGAACAAACACTTTAATAAAAGGAGAGATAGAAGCAGTATTCGAAGCTACAGAAAAAATATTTATTAAAGCAAAAGAGCTTAATCCAGAAAACATTCTCCTTGCAGTTTATTCGAGTGCTTACAGCGAGTGAGTTAAGAAATGATAGGTAGAGTTAAATTTGGATCCTTTAGAGATGGATTAATTATAGAGCTTATTCCAAACCAGAATATAGAAGATTTACGAATTGGGGAATTCATAAAAATTTTAGGTTCTCGGTATGATTTTATCGGGATGATTACTGATTTAAGACTGAATGTACTGAATCCAGATGTCTTTCTTGATCCACCAGTTGACAATGAGCTCTTAAGGTATTCTGTAAATGGAACCTTGGTTAATAGCGAAATTGAATTCTTTCCATTGGTATCTATCGAGAGAGAAAGTAATTCCATTCACTCTGTTAAAAGTATTCCATCTCATTTTGATGAAGTTACTGCAGTGTCTCAAAAGGACATGGATATTATATTTTCTTTCGGTGAAGAAAAAGATGTGCAGGCTTTTAGTATTGGAAATATCTTAAGTATGGAATATCTTGCAAATATTAATCTATCTAAGCTTATTGAGAGAAGTTTTGGTGTTTTCGGCTCTACTGGGAGCGGTAAAACTTTCTTTACGAGAATAATCCTTGCTGGGCTCATAAAGAAAGATGTTTGTGCTAACTTAATATTTGATTTTCATGAAGAATATGGAATAAAGGGTGCCTCGGAAGAATCTGACTCAGTCCCGGGGTTGGCTTACCTTTTTGGTAGTAAAGTTATAATTTACACAGTTGAGCCTAAAGGTCTTACAAGAGAGAAGTGTATTCAAATTCCTCTATCTGACATAGAGCCAGAAGACATAAGGCTCATTTCAAAGGAGTTAAGGCTTTCTGAAATGTCGTTTGAAACTGCTTTATCAGTTAGAAGAGCTTGCGGAAAAAACTGGATTGAAAAGCTTCTTAACTTAGATCCAGATGATATTAATAATGAACTTACTGATTCATGGAAAGTTCACCCTGAAAGTTTGCAGGCTCTTATTCGTCATTTGCAGGTTTTAAAAGACTTATCTTTCCTTGTACCATCGAACAGCAAAAGCTGCGTAAGAGATATTATGGATTACTTACAGAATGGTCAAAATGTAATAATTCAGTTTAATAACTTAACCCATCAAAGGCTCTCTTATCTATTAATTTCATCAATACTAACACGAAGGATTTACTCAAATTATAGAAATACAATTGAAAGCGGGAAAAAATTAAAGCATCTTCTTATCACCATTGAAGAAGCCCATAACTTTCTTTCACCTGAAATTTCGAAAGAGACAATATTTGGAGAGATTGCAAGAGAGCTTAGGAAATTCGATGTAACTCTTTTAATAGTGGATCAGATTCCTTCTCAGATTGACCCGGAAGTTATTTCCCAGCTTGGAACAAGAGTTATATTTAACTTAAATTCTGAAAAAGATCTTGACTACTCTCTTGAGGGGGTTCAGGGCAAAAATAAACTTAAGCAAATCCTCTACTCAATTGATAACAAAGGTGAGGCTTTAATTGTAGGGTATGCTATGCCGATTCCTCTGGCATTTAAAGTAAGACGATATGATGATAGTTTCTTTAGAGAGATGAAATCAATATCAGACATTGATACAAGTAAACTTGACCCAAAGAAGTTTTTTTATGGAGACTGATTGGTTTAAATTTTATTTTGATGATTCTTACGAAGATTATATTTTAGGTGAAATCCCCCAAGATCTAACTGAACAGCAGGTAAGACTCATTGAAGATACATTAGATCTTAAGGCGGGGAGTAAAATCCTCGATTTATTCTGTGGTGTTGGGCGTCATTCAATAGCACTTGCAAAAAAGGGTTATAATGTAACCGCCATAGATTATTCTCTCTCCTACATTGAAAAACTAAAAAATAGAGCAAAGGAACTTAATTTATCCATAAATGCGCTATCTTTGGATGCAAGAGAAATAAATTTTAGAGAAGAATTCGACGCAATAATACTTATGTTTGTATCATTCGGATATTTTGAAGATATTGAAAATGAAGAGTTACTAAAGAAATTATCTTTAGCCCTTATAAGTGGAGGGAAAATCCTCATAGACATTGAAAACAGGGATTACATTTTAAAACATTTTATTAAAGAAAAATGGAGAGAGAAAGATTATGGACTCTTATTAGAAAGACATAAGTTTAATCCAATAAGTTCGAGACAGAAAACAAAAAGATTAATAATCAAAAATGATGGAAAAAAGAAAGAAACATTTAGGGATATAAGGCTGTATTCAGCGCACGAATTAATTGCCATTGCCAATAATGCTAACTTAAAAGTAGATAAATTATATGGAGATTATGACAGAACCCCTTTTCACCTTAATGCCCCTCGCCTTCTATTTTCTTTTGTGAAAAGCTAATAAAATTAATTTTTTAATAATTTAACATTCAATATTGGCTCATTTAATTTTTTTTTAATTTATTATCGTTACTTAATCAAAAAATCTAAGCGTGAGTTAATAACGCTTTTTTATTTCCCTCCATATATATAAGTGGGGTAAAATTCAAAATTCTGTCACTCCTGCCCCTGTCTTCCTGAGGGAGCGTAAGCGACCGAAGGATCTTCTTGCGTGTCATTCCGTGACTTTCTTCGTTATTCCTACGAGTTTTATGTAATTCCAAGCGTTTTTTTCGTCATTCCCGCGAAAGCGGGAATCCAGAGGTATTCTGTCATTCCCATGAAAATGGGAATCCAGTATTTAAATAGTCTGGATCCCCGATAAAAGATTTCGAGGATGACAGATACTGAGATTCCTAAGGACTTGTGCGGTGGTAATACGCACTTCGGAATGACCCCCTCCGTCACCCTGAGGAGCATCTTCCCAGCGACGAAGGGTCTCCTCTTTTTACTGTCACATGCATAGTAAATGTAAATGAAACATAAACTTACCACCTGCAATGATGAAAAAGAGAGGAGATTCTTCGCTAATGCTCAGAATGACATTTCGCCGCCGTCTTCCTGAGGGAGCGTATTTGCATTTTGCGACCGAAGGGTTCTCTTCTCTTATAATACCTAATAAAAGCAAAAATGTCTTGTATCAACAAGTAAAAAAGCGATGATTTAGATTTACGAACGATTTAAATTTAATGAGCTCTTATTTAGTTTTTAGATTGCTCATATTCTGAATCTTTGAATTTGGGAAGGAAGAGTTTGATTGTTGTTCCTTTTCCTACTTCACTTGCAAGAAATATCCTTCCATTATGCTCATGAATAATACGTTTTACAATTGAAAGCCCCAACCCTGTTCCATGCTCAGCAAAATCTTTTGCGTTAGGAGACCTGTAAAAATCATGAAAAAGATTGGATAGGGATTCCCTGGGAATCCCTATCCCATTATCAGAAACAGTAATTGTTGCAAAATCTTGTTTTTCTCCAATAATCACAGAAACTTTGCCATTTTCTTTAGTGTACTTTACCGCATTCTCTATAATATTTTCTATAGCTTTCCTCAAATCATCTTCATTACCAAATACATAAAGCTCCCTTTTTGGTCTGTTAAAGGTAAAATCGATTGATTTCTCAAATACTCTCTCCTTTAAAGAATCCACAATATCAGAAGTTAATTCACCCAAAGAAACTTTTCCATATTCCTTCTTAACTTGAAGTTCAGAGGAAGCCAGAGTTACAAGATCGCTGATAAGATTGAGCATATAATTTGTCCTCTTTATTCCACGCTGAATTAGCTCCTTTTGTTTGGGATTTATTTCTCCAACATACCCATTATTTATTATTTCAAGTAAACTTTGCAGTCCTGCTACAGGAGATCTCAACTGATGGGCTGTAGTTGTAAGGAAAAGGAATTTCTCCCTATCAACTTCTTTCAATCTTTTAAGCACTAAATCATTCTGGATGAGTAATCCTATTTCTCCACTTATACAAAGCAATACTTCTTTTGCCTCTTCACTTATTTCTTCTTTAGGAGAGCCAAAATATAGTTTTAAGATACCTATTGTTTCATTACCTTTAGTTAACAGAGGAACTCCAATGATAGATTTAATTCCCTCTTTTGTTAATTCCTTTGTATATTGTATGAGAGGAGAAGTTGAAATATCTGAAACATGAACTATCTGCCCAAGAAGAACTTCTCTATTTAATTCACTTCTATTTAAATCAATTTCACCCTTAAAAACATAATCTTTAGAAAGTCCAGATTGAGCCACGATATCGCTTAATATGCCAGAACTTTCAACTAAACGTATTGAGCAAGCCTTTGCAGCAAAAGCATCTCTTAACTTATCCAAAAAGAGTGATAACGCTTCCTGAATGCTGGATGATGTATTAACCAAATCTCTCAGCTCTTTAATAAGATTTAATTGTTTTTCAATTATATTTAAATTATAGTCGAGATTATTTATATTCATCTCATCGTTTTTAGATATAGTTTTGCTTGTGGTAATAATATTGACTGAACTTGCCGAAAAAATTAAAGCAAGAATAACACTTAAAACATATAGAATTAAGATTGGTGAATTGTTTATAAGATTAAAGAGAGAAAAAGTTATAAAAACTGCCAAAATTAATATTATTGGAACATAAAGCTGCTTTTTCTCCGTTGTATTAATTATTGACAGTGGTATTATAAATATCAGCAATGATGCAATTATCTCTATGTCTAAAAATGCAATTAAAACAACGAAAATTGTATCAATGATAAGAAATAAATTTCTATTTTTTTGAGAATTTAAGAAATTATTGGTTATAAATACTTGAATAGCATAAATAATAAATAGAAGAGCTAATAAAATGCTAAAACTCTTCCCTATAAGAATAATATGCAACAATTCTATCAAAAGTAAGGCAAAGATCGTATAAACACGTCCCTGCCTTACTTTATTAATAGACATTTGCTACGCTAAATATTATTAATTATCGTGTAGAACTTCTTTAACCTTCTGTATAAGAGTATCTGGATTAACTGGCTTTCTTAAAAAGTATTCAGCTTTGATAAAATCAGAGTCTGCCATTTTGTTAATAGAGATTCCTTGCTTGCTTTCAATAGATGATATCATAATAATCGGTACATCTGCAAATTCTTTGTATTCAGGATTTGTGCCATCTTTAAGTGTATATGATACATGGAATCCATCAGTAATTGTATCCATCATTATATCCAACAGTATTAAATCTGGTTTGAAGGTTTTTACTTTTTCTAAACCTTCCTTTCCTGAAGATGCTACTTCTACTTCATAATTATTCGCTTCTAATGCGATTCTCATAGCTTCGATAACATCTTTATCATCATCAATGACAAGCACTTTTTTGCTCATATTTTTCCTCCTTCTTAAAATTTTTGATATCAGCTAAAATTTTCTCTTCCAATATTGGAAAGCTCTTTATCAATTCAGCTGACAATTGAAGCTTTGGTTCAACGCAACCTACCTGTACTGCGTAAATTATTAGATTCAAATCATTCCTTTCGATGCTTGCAAGCAATACTGCATCTTTTAAAGACCTCGAGTGGATGCTAAGGTTGTTTTCTAAAGATTTAAGTTTTTGAGGTTCCGCACAAATCCTCTCTATGCTTCCAGGAGGTCCAACTTTAAAGTCGCAAGCATCAATAACTATTGCAATCTTAGATTCAGAAAGGTAGTTCGCAATACTAAATGTATCGATATCTCCATCTATTAAGGCAATATCTTCTGGTATAGATTTTCTTCCTCGAAGATAGTTTATAAAATGTACACCGAAACCATCATCTCCTAAAAGTATATTTCCTATACCTATAACAGAGATATCAATCACTTCTTAAACTCCACATCGAGTAAATGTGTAGAACAGGATATACAAGGATCGTATGCTCTGACAAGCATTTCGAGTTTCTTTGTAATCTCTTCTTCGCTTTCTTTATCAATAATTTCAGGAACGAGTTTCTTCATATCAAGCTCTATATTCTCGAGGTTTTGCCCTGTAGGTATTACGCAATTAGCATTGATAAGAATACCTTCAGAATTATAAGTATATTCATGGTAAAGAATCCCTCTTGGTACTTCTACCGCTCCTACCCCCGTGCCAGCTTTTGGTTTAACGTTTGGCTTTTCATCTTTAAGTCCTTTCTTGAGTAGCTCTGATAACAACTTTATGCTTTCCTCAAAGCAATGAGCAGTTTCAATAAGTTGAGCAGTATTTATATGATATGGATTATGAACAGGTGGCTTAAAGTTTAGTTCGCTTGCTACGCTCTTAGCAAGAGGAGAAAGCTTCTGAAAATTATTATTGACTCTTGCAAGTGCTCCTACCATAAATGAGTCTCTATTAGCTTTTGCATGTTTTGCAGAAGAATGTGGAACACAATATTCGTTTGTTAAGCTTCTATAATCTTTATGATCGTGCCTGCCTGTATCGCTTGAGTAAATAAATCCATCATATAGGGCATACTCATCATCACTTTGAAGAGATATATATTCAGTTTCGCGCTCAAATTTTGGAATTTCTATCGTTTTAAAAAGTTCGACTGTTGCTTCTAAGTCAGGTAGAGCCTCCTCAAGTCTTGAAAGAATATTCTCAATCCCGCTCTTATCAGGTATTTTCGTATATCCACCAACAACTTGAGATAAATTATGAATATGCCTTCCACAAATTAATCCAGAAAAGTCGTTTGCAAGTTTCTTTAGCTTTAAACCTCTTAGAACAGCCTCTTGATTAGTTGGAATTAAAGCAAAAGCTGAAGTTGCATTTAGAAAATCAGGCACAGACAGGAAATATAAATGCAAAATGTGGGATTGAATAATTTCTGCATAAAGGTTGAGCTTCCTTAGCATAATTGTTTGTTCAGATGGAATAATATTAAAAGCTTCCTCGGTTGCTCTAATAGAAGCTGTTGAATGACCCACTGAACATATTCCACATATTCTACATGATATATGAGAAATTTCGTACCAAGGCCTCCCAACCATGAATCCTTCAAAAAACCTAGGAGCTTCAGTTATTTCAAGATTAATTTTTTCAATTTTACCATCTTTAACGTTAACAATTATATTCCCATGCCCTTCAACTCTTGTTATATATTGAACATTGATGTTAAGATCCTTCATTTAAGTTCTTCCTCCCTGTATGCATTAAATATATTAAGATCTGCTAATATTTCATCCACAGACTTACCATACTTTTTAAGTATCTGCTTTTCTGCGTTAATTTCTGGATTTTCCAAGAAACCTCTGCAACCTTCACAGGAATTACCATTTGATGGACATATAGCACTACATCCTGCTCGAGTTAAAGGACCTAAACAGGTAAGTCCTTTTTCAAATACACAAACATTCTCTTTAATTCTGCATTCAATGCAAATTGGATAATCTGGTATTTCTGGTTTTTTGTTAAGCAAGATTGATTTAAAGACTTCTAAAAATTCGTTTTTGTCAATAGGACAACCCCATACGTAATAGTCAACTTTAATAAATTTATCTATTGGATAAGCTTTTTCTAAGGTTTCATAAAATGAGGCGTCTTTACCATAGACTTGCTCCTTTATCCATGATATTGGTTTAAGGTTTTTTAAAGCGTTTAAACCAGCTGTTGCCGCACAAGCTCCTAAAGCCACAACAATTTTTGCTTTATTTCTAATCTCTTCTAATCTCTCTCTATCGTGTTCTCTTGTTATGCTTCCTTCAATAAAAGCAACATCATAATCCTCACCTTTTTCTGATATTGCTTCCCTGAAATTCACGATATCTATCTTGGATAGGATATCAAGTATTTCATCTTCAAGGTTTAATACAGTAAGTTGACATCCTTCACAGCTTGCAAAATCAAAAAATGCTACTTTTGGTTTCATTATAGAGCCTCCTCAAGTTCTTTAATTGTGGGGTATTCAAATACTGGACCCTCCTGACAGCAATAAAGACCGTTAATCTGACAATGTCCACATTTTCCAACTCCACACTTCATTTTTCTTTCCAAAGACATTATGATATTTTTATCTGGAATCCTTTTTACTCTACATTCAAGAAGAGCAAATTTATACATTACAGGTGGACCACATATTACAGTAATTGTGTTTTCAGCATCTAATTCTAAATCTGCAAAGAGCGTTGTGATGACTCCAACATGACCCTTCCATGTTTCATCGCCTTTATCTACTGTATCTAAAAATTTTATGTCAGTCCTCTTCTTTAATTCTTCTACTTCATCTCTAAAAAGGAAATCTGAAGGAGTTTTTACTCCGTAAAGAATCGTTATATCTTTATAGTTATTTCTTTCTTCTTCTGATGTAACAAAATTAATAAGAGAGCGAAGTGGGGCATAACCAATACCGCCAGCAACAAACAGAAGAGATTTCCCTTTCATTTTTTCTGCATCAAAACAAGTTCCGTAAGGACCTCTTATGCCTAATTTTGCTCCTGCATTTAGAGAATGTAAGGCTTGGGTTACATTTCCTACTTTTCTTACACATAATTCAAAGGTGTTTTCCTTCCTGTTGGGAGGTGAAGTAACTGAAATAGGAGCTTCTCCTACTCCAAATACTTCAACCTGAACAAATTGTCCTGGTTTATGCCCTAATCGACCTTGTGGCAATTCTATTTCAAACAACTTCTCTAAATCAGTGAGATTTCTTACAGATTTAATAGTAGCGGTAACAGGTGTATAGATTGTTTTTTCAAACATTTCCTTATTTTCCTCCTTTAAACCTTTGAAGTAATTCCATTGTATTCTTTGGCGAGTTTGTTAACAGTTTCTACTACTTCAATATCAGCTAAACATTCTTTTCCGCATCTGCCGCAACCTGTACAAAACGAAGGGCTAAATCTACTTAAATAATAGAACTTTCTATAAAATCTATGCCTATCTCTGCTTGCTTTGGATTTCCTAAAAACTTCTCCAGTTGCAACTTTTGTAAATGACTCTAAATGGCATGAATCCCATTGTCTAATACGTTCGCCCTCAGTAAGTTTGAGATTCATTGAATCATATACGTCAAAACAATAACATGTTGGACAAACAAGATTGCATCTTCCACATGCAACACACTTTTCTCCGTTTTCTTCCCACACTTTGCTGTTGTAAACACCAGCAAACATTAATGGCAACTCCGAAAGTGGCATATCCATTTTGTTTGTGCAGGCAGCTTTCTTTTTTTCTACGAATTCGTCCCTTCTCTGAATTTCGCCACCAGTTGCATCTCTTATAAAATCAACATTCAATAGTTCTTTTCCTTTATCTGTAGAAACATTAACAAGATATCCGTCTCCAATATCTGTTAAAAACAGATCAAAATACTCATTTTTAGGTATTATTGTTCCAACGCTTGTACAGAAACACCTATCATCTGGGATACAATCAATTCCAATAAGAATTGTCTTTTTTCTCTTTTCCATGTAATTTGAATCAACGTTTTTTTCAGAAAAAACTTTGTCAAGTAAATTTATCCCTTTTAGGTCACAAGGGTGAACACCAAAAATAATACGTTCCTTAGATTCAACAAATCCATTAGCTTCAGCATTAAGATAATCATACTTTACAATAGTTTCCTCCTGAGGAAAAAGAAACTTTTTTGGTGGTAAAATAGTCCTAACATAGTCAAAAACAACATCATTTAGGTCTTTAATACTTTCAAATGAATAAAAATTTTCCTCTTTTTTAACAGGCGCATCAAGCTCTAACCCTTCACTTAACAAAGAGGACAAAAAATCAACTCTTTTACTTTTTGGTAAAAATTTAAAAGACATCAACACCTCCTAATAAAATCCTTCTCTCGTAATTTTAAGTAATAGTTTAAAATATTGCATGGTTTAACTTCTTTACAAAATCCATCATGAAAACAGTTTGGTTGAAGATAATCTCCCATTATCTGCGAAACATTCTTAACTTCTTTTTTAATGCAGAAAAAAAGTCTTCTTATTTCCCATTGCGCTTTTTTGCAAAGCCTTAACGATGATGCATGCATTATTTCTCTATAGTTCATAGTCATTATTATCTCAGTATTTATTCCATTTGGCAAGATAAATCTTGCATCCTCCTTAGGTATGCCTGATGAAATGAGGCTTTCATATGCTTCTCTACATTTTAACACGCCACTTTGGTAAATTTCAAAAGCCTCTTTGTTCTGCTTTATTGAAGGTGGGGTTACATAAGAAAAATCACTTTCATCTGTATATCTTTGGCTTCTCTGAGTAAAACTTACACCTATTCTAAATCTTACAAGCTGGTGAGAACATGCTCTTGAAATATCTTTTATATGAAAAGTAAAGTTTACATGCTCAAAAACACTATGATGCCCACTTTTGTATAATAATTCGAAAAAATATTCGTCGCTCTTGCTTGAATCTTCTTTCCCTCGAGTTATTCTTGCAGAATCGGCAATGATCTTTAAAGGGTCAGCAGTATATCGAAGTAAAGTTACCTCCATATCACTTTGATCTCCGTGAGCCAGGTTCATCTAAAGGAATGCCTTCCTTACAAAGGGGGCACTCATTTTCTTCATAAGTTTTTATACTGATTTTTATTGCAGAGTAAAATGGATAAGCAAGTGAAGAGGGGTTTTCTCTTCTGTCTACTATTGCTGCAATGGCTTTTGGCTCTAACCCCTTCTCTTTAACAATATCAATTAATTCAAAGGTTGTTTTGGCGGTGGTTACAACATCCTCAACAATGACGACTCTATCATCCTTGATTAAATCAAAACCTCTTCGAAATTTAAGGTTGCCATCCACTCTCTCTGCAAAAATACCTCTTGCACCAACTAATCTTGCAAGTTCGTAAGACGCAAGAATACCTCCTATTGCCGCTCCTACTATAACAGTTGGGTTGAATTGTTTAACTTCTAAAGCAAGCTCATTCATCACTATATTGTTTAGATTAGGATATTGTTGAAGGAGTGCGCACTGCAAGTAAGCATCAGAATGCCTTCCAGAAGAAAGTTTAAAATGACCCTTGTTTAAAACACCAATTTCTTGAAATAGAGAAAGTATTTCTTCTTCTTTCATTTTTCTTCCGAACCTTTCTTAATTTCTTCTATGATTCTTAAAGCTTCTTCCTGTGGTGAAACTGCTTTTATGATGGGCCTTCCTACAACTATATAATCAGCCTTGTTTTTAATCGCCGATAGAGGAGTAAAAGCTCTCTGTTGGTCATCTTTACTATCTTGGGCTCTTCTTATGCCAGGGCATATTGTTATAAAATCTTCTCCACATAATTCTTTTATCCTAAACGCTTCTCCTGCACTTGATATAACTCCATTCAAACCTGCTTCCTTAGCAAGCAAACCTAATCTTTCTGCCTCTTTGAGGGAATTTAAGGAAAACCCTAATCTTTCAAGTTCATAATCATCAAGAGAAGTAAGAACCGTAACTCCTACCAATTTAGTTTGAGGTGAAAACTCCAAAATCGCTCTCTTTGCTTCCTGCATAGCCTTAAATCCAGCCAAAGTATGCATATTTAAAATATCAACCGAATAATCTGACAGGACTTTAATGGAAGAGTAAACAGTATTTGGTATATCATTTAATTTTAAGTCTAAGAAAATTTTAACATTTCTACTTTTTAACTCTGAAATAATTTTACTACCATATTTAAGATACATTTGTAAGCCAACTTTATAGAAGAAAACATTTTCCTTCAATAAATCAACAATGTTAAGAGCATCGTTAATTTCGTCAAAATCAAGACTAACTATTAATCTCTCATTTGCATTTATCTTCATAACTTTTTTCCTTTGTGGGCAATTCCTATAAGGTCTGAGATGGCTACATCTTTTTCCTCGCAATAGCTGGTAAGGTCAGATATAATTGTAGGCATAACTAAAGGGGATGAAAAGTTAGCAGTGCCAACCTGGACAAGGCTTGCTCCAGCAAAAATAAACTCAAGAGCATCTTTAAAATTCATTATTCCACCGCATCCTATTATAGGTATTTGTAAGGCTTCATATACATCCCATACTGCTCGAAGGGCAATTGGCTTTATAGCTGGTCCTGATAAACCTGCAACTACATTCTTAAAAACTGGGGCTTTATTGTCCACATCGATTGCCATACCTTTTATAGTATTGCCAATACATACTGCATCAACCCCTGCTTCTGAAGCTCTTTTTGTTAAATTTACAATATTGTTTGTCCCACTACTTAGTTTAACAATTAAAAACTTACTTGTTTCACTTCTGATTTCTTTGATTACTTTGCTAAGAGCGGCTTCGTCCTCGCCAAAATAAACATAGTCCTCCTCGACATTTGGGCAGGAGAGGTTTATTTCTATTGCATCGATAGGTGTATTATCAAGAATAGAAGATAATTCGACATATTCTTCTATTTTTGAGCCAGCTATACTTACAACCTTTATAGTGTTTATACTTTTAATAAATGGAAGTTCGTTATCGACAAAATAAGATATTCCTGGGTTCTCGAGCCCTATTGAATTCAAAACTCCGCCATAAATTTCATATATTCGCGGTTGAGGGTTACCTACTCTTGGAAACATTGTAATGCTTTTTGTTACAATACCGCCTAAGATATCTAAATCAAAGAAAGAGGAGTATTCTCTACCAAACCCAAATGTTCCAGAGGCAGGTAGTACAGGGTTTTTAAACTCTAAATTTTTCAGTCTAACTGTGAGCCTTTTCATAATGATTTAAAATTAACCTTGTCTCCATAAAAAATAGGTCCATCGGTACAAACATGTTTTAATGATCCATCAAGAGCTTTTATTGTACAACCCAGACAAGCCCCTATCCCGCAAGCCATATTTTCCTCAAGGGAAAGCTGTACAATTTTGCCTTTTTGAATCAAGTAATTGGAAAAAACTTTAAGCATCTCAATAGGACCGCAGATATAAGTATGCAAAAAATCCTCTATTTCATTCTCTTTGAAAAATTCAAATAAGTTTTTATCAAATTGGCCATTTTTGTAATCAGTATGGGGAAAATATTTTACTCCATTAAGAGTTAGTTGAGACTGAGGGATTCGCTCTTCTTCATAGGTGACACCGTAGTATAGGTAAATATTGCCTTTGAAACTAGAATCCTCAAATGTATTTAATAGAAACTCAAGAGGAGCAATTCCTATTCCACCAGCTATTAAAACAACAGCATTGTTATTTGGTGGTAAATCAAAACTGTTTCCGCATGGAATTATAAAATCAACGCAATCATTCTTTTTAAGAAATGAAAGGTTTTCTGTGCCCTTGCCCACAACTTTATAAATAATGCTTATACTGTCATCTTTTGCTTTAAAGATACTGAAGGGCCTTCGCAATATAACAGGATTCCTGCCAGGGCAAGAAATATGAATAAAATTCCCTGCTTTTAAATCAATTCCTTTAATGTCAGCTTCCAAAGATAGAAAATAAATATCTTTGGCTAAAGAATAATTATCTAAAACCGTTCCAGAAATTAGTCTCTTTGTGGACAATTTTCCCCTCACATATTGTTAAAACTGGAAATCCATATAGTTCAAAGCCAATAAAAGGATTATTTTTTCCTTTCGATATCAACATATCTTCATTTAATACATAACTTTCTAAACTTACTATGGTTAAATTTGCTTTTTTTAGGGAAGATATTACCCCTTCGTTGTTTATATTAAGAATTTTTGCAGGGGCAGAAGTGATTAATGGAATAAAGTCCTCAAAACTCATAAAACCATCTTTAACAAGAGCGGTATAAGAGACTGAAAAAGCTGTCTCGAAACCAGATATACCGAACGGAGCCACTGAAAAATCTCTCGATTTTTCAAATTTAGTATGAGGAGCATGGTCTGTGGCTATACAATTTATTATTCCATTTTTAAGCGCTTTTATTAGTAATAATCTATCTTTTACGCCTCTTATAGGGGGATTTACTTTAAAACTTGTATCTGTTGGATCTATATCATCTTCATCAAAGAAAATATGATGAGGAGTAACATCTGTCGTAAACTTAAAGCCCTCTTCTTTTAGAGGAGTGAGAATTTCAACGGTCTGTCCAGAGGAGAGATGAGTAAAGTGAACGGAATAATCAATATAATTGGCAATTGCAAGGTCTCTTAATAAAATTGAGGATTCTGCACAAGCAGGAATTCCCTTCATTTTAAACTTGATAGAGACTCTGCCCTCATTAACAAGACCATCGTCTGAAAGCTCTTTATCTTCCTCATGTAATATTAAAAGAAAATTATTCTCTTTTGCGCATATTAATGCTTCCATAAAAACTTTTGAGTTAGAAATGGGCTTACCATCATCGGAGTAGACTTTTAAAATTCCTTCCTTAAGTAATGATGAAAGCTCTCTACCTCTTAAATTTTCAGTAATAGTGCCTGCCTGTATCACATTAATCAATGCATCCTTATCAATTTTTTGAGAAACTGTATCATAGATGGATTTTCTGTCGATAGGGGGAGTAGTATTTGCCATTGCAACCACTCTTGTAAAACCACCCTTAGCTGCAGCTCTCGTTCCTGTGTGGATTGTCTCTTTCTCTTCTTCACCAGGTTCTCTCAAATGGCAGTGAATATCAATAAAACCAGGTAGAACAAAAAGGCCTTCTGCATTTATAACTTCACAGTCAGGATAATCTAAGCTATTACCTATTGAAGCTATAAGATTATCCTTAATGAGTAAGTCAACCTTATGAAAAGCTCTCTCGTTAGAATCATAAACATTTCCATTCTTAATAAGAATATTCATTTCAAAATATAGTATACTGAATATTTAAAATTCCTTCAATTTTTAACTTTTTTCTTTTATTTAAACTTTATTCCTACTTTAAATTTATGTGAGAATTCAATTGTTTTTCACACTCTTCTGAGTTTTTAATAAAATATTCATAATTCTTTGATTTTATTCTTGTAAATGATGATTCAGTCTTATTTAAACAGATACTCATAAAATATTTTAACCTTATGCTTTTAAACCTGTTTTTCACCTTTAATTTTTTCTTTTTTGCGAGTTAGTTGAATGGTTTTTCTTATCACACTATTTCTCTTTTTATGTAAATATAAATATTTAACTTTTTTATTATTCTTTATAAGAGAGAATCTTTAGTCGCTAAAAAGAGTGCCCCATTACTTTTTCGTAATTCTGAGCATCAGCGAAGAATCTTCTCATTTAGTTTTTTCATTTTTTATTCACGTTTGTGCTTGTTTCGCATGAGGGTAAAAGAAGGAGACCCTTCGTCGCTTTCAGATACGCTCCTCAGGGTGACACCCCACCGTCATTCCGAATGTGCGTATTTTACAGTAGTACTGATGAATATTCGTATTTATCTTTTACCATTTTGTAGGGTTTATGTTTTACTTAAATTTATTATGCATATAACAGTAAAAAGAGGAGATCCTTCGGGAGCAAAATACAGATACGCTCCCTCAGGAAAACGGTGAAAGCGGTCATCCTAGAATTCTCTTATCGGGGATCCATTAGAGAAACCGTCATCCCCGAAATCTTTTATCGGCGATCCAGTCTTTCATTTTAAATATTTTTTCATTTAGGAGTGACAGAATATAAAATTTTGCCCCACTTATATATATGGGGGGAATAAATTGTTTTTTAGAGATGTTTCTTCCATGTCTACCTCCCGCCTTCTGGATTCCTATTTTCATTGAAATGTCATAGTATAAATGGATTTCCGTAATTGCTCTGAATGATGTAAAAGCGATGTTACGACTTAGGAATAGTAGGGATGACACAGAAACAGTATTGAGAAGGAACTTTTTCACGTAATAGAAAATGAGTATTTCTGGTTTTAATCTAATTTAATATGAAAATTAATACGAAAATTTATCACTTTAATTTATACCCAACTTCCCAAACTAACCAATGTTTCCCCTGATATAATCAGTTAATTATTTTTTGTTATATACTACAGTATAGTTTGTCTTTTTTGTAATCAAAAGGTGGTATGTTAAATACAAGGAGAAGCAA
>JBPOJC010000081.1:0-2595 GCA_052034135.1 Caldisericota bacterium
TGCGGAACAGATATTAATTCGTTGTCTAATTTATAATTATTTGCAAGTAAAAACTCCTTAAAATTGAATGGCATAATCTCAATTGGAATATGCCTACCAGTTAAAGAAGTTGCAAGCTCTTTGCTCAGAAGTTTTGCATTAGAGCCAGTTATAGTTAAATTATATCCCTCTCGTTTAAGCTGTTCAACAAATAGTTCCCAATTCGGCAGATTCTGCACTTCATCAAATAGAATTGTATTTATCTCACCATATACAGCGTGAAGCTCTTTAATCAGTTCATCAGTATCTACCTGATTATTGCTTATAAAGATTTCATCATCAAAATTAAAATAAATAAATGGAGCATTTCTCAGAAGCATTAAAGCAAAAACTGACTTACCTGCCCTTCTCGGACCAACTATAACTTTTATTAAATCTGTACTAAGCCAACTTTTCGCAAAGTCAAATTTCTCTCTTTCTATATAATTGGCTTTTATAAGTTGCTCCTTTTCAAATTTTTGCCTTAATATAATTTCCCTTATCATTTATTTACCTCTACTGGACAAAAAACACTAATTTTGTCCAGTACAATAATTATACTGGACAAAAAACAAAAAATCTACAGCTATTTCATCTCGCAAATTTCTTCATTTAATTTCTTTAATAAACTATTTCTCTTGTTTTAAGCGAAAGCGGGAATTCACAGTTGCATTATGCAATTTTTGCCCTCTTTTCGTCATTCCATGAATTTCTTGGTCATTCAGAGCGATTGCGGGAATCCAGCTAAACTGTCATTCCCATGAAAATGGGAATCCAGAGAGTTTAAAGGCCTGGACTCGATTCCCAATAAAAGATATGACTACTCTCCCGTCACTCCTTAATGCAAAAAATATTAAAAAAAGAACTGGATCCCCGATAAAAGATTTCGGGGATGACAGTTGTGTGGAATTCGGGAGTGACTACTCCCCACCGTCACCCTGAGAAGCATCTTTCCAGCGACGAATGGTCTCCCACCTACACTGTCTTCCTGAGGGAGCGTATTTTGCTCCCGAAGGATCTCCTCATCTAAAATTCAAAAAGCCGCATATTTAGTATAGCAAATTGAGCATTAAGGAGATTCATTTCCTGCAGAATATGTTTGCCGATATAAGGTTTCAAGGCTTTTTTTGAAACTAAATCTACTTTTACCTGGAGAATATTTATAAATCTTCTTGTTAAAGTGGTTGCATATAGGTTAATATTTATGCTAAATAATGTTTTCCAAAAATAAAACGTTTGTATCTTTTACTTTCTCAAAATCTTTATCCATTGTAACCAATTTTAATCCAAAATATTTAGCTACTGCATATTGGTATGTATCATCAAAATCTAAAGTCAGGCTTTCCCCAATTTCTATAATATTATTATACAATTCTACTGGCAAAGAAAGATTTTTGGTGTTAGTTGCAATATCTTCAATAAATTTGTGAAAAACATCTATTTTATGATATCTAAATAGAATTACTCCAATAGAATGCAAAGAAAAATCTGTTTAGCAAGATTTCCTATATTATTAATCAAGAATTTCTTGCAACTCTCTTTCTTGTCTTGTTCTAAAAGTATTTCCAGAAATATATTTGTATCAACTAAGAACATTATCGCCACTCCAAAGCTTTATGTTGCAATTCGACGGAAGTGAAATCCTCTCTTATTTCTGATAGACCACCTTCCCAATCAAACTTAAACCCTTTGGAGTTAATTTCCTCATTCTTATACTTCTCAAGTAAAAATTCTATATAGTCAAAAACTTCTCTTCTTAAATTTTCAGGTAGTTCCTTTATTTTTTTTTCAATTAAATTTTCATCCATATACTCATCTCCTTAATAAATAAGGCTTAATATCTTCTAACATTGATATTATTTCATTAACATTTTTCACTATTTTATTTCCTCGATCGACTCCATAATCTAACAAATTCTTGTCTAAAATTATATTACTCCAATAAGATTCATCAATCTTTAGCTTAAGTTATATGTTTTATACTATGAGATACTATGATAAATGTCAATAGCAAAAAGAGAGGAAGCGTTAGCGACCAAAAGGTCTCCTTCTCTCCTCGTCATTCCTGCGATTTTCTTTGTCATTCAGGCATTTACTTCTCGTCATTCCAGCGATTTTCTTTGTCATTCCTATGATTTTTTCTTGTCATTCCCGCGAAAGCGGGAATCCAGAAATGCAAGCAAGAAATATGGATCCCCGATAAATACATTCGGGGATGACAGTTTGTAGACATTCGATGATGGCAGTTTGAAGACATTCGGGGATGACACACTACCACCCCGTCACCCTGAGGAGCATCTTCCCAGCGACGAAGGGTCTCCTTTTTTTACTTCCATGTAAATATGAGAATAAGAAAACAGACAGTAATGTCTGTTCTACACTGAAAAGATTACATGAGGAGATTCTTCGCTAACGCTCAGAATGACCATCCTCCACGTCTCCCTGAGGGAGCGTCTTCCGAAGCGACCGCAGGGTCTCCCACTCACCCACTCTTCCTGAGGGAGCGTATTTTGCGACCGAAGGATCTCCTGATCTAAAATTCAAGAAGATGTACTTTCAGTATAACCGATCACTTGT
>JBPOJC010000059.1:0-2573 GCA_052034135.1 Caldisericota bacterium
ATTTAATTCCTGATTTACAAACTTTGATATCTGACGTTAAAAAAATGTTAGAGCAGTTAGAAAGCAATTTCAAAAAAGACCCAAGAATATCGAAAATAAACGAAGGAATTAGGCAACTCATTTCCGAACAAACCTTTTTCAGTCTCTCATTTACTATCGATGGTTCGTATTTTCCCGCTTCCAATAAAATTGAATACGCTACATCAATGGATGCATTCATCGGAGTGAATAAGGAAGGTATGAAAAAACCTGGTGAAGATTTGTTTCACTTGGACAGAGTTGAAACTTTTCGCGGAAGCACTTTTGAAGAAACTCTCAAAAAATTTGCAACCTGGACGTCTTTTGTTTTTTCAAAGGGAGAGCATGTACCAGATCACGTGATGATGACACAATTAATTGTTATAAACAGAGACGGCTCATATAGATATTATATGTATCCGCCAACTTGTGCAGCCAAGACATTCAGAGTGGCAAGAGAAGTTGCTGAGCTCGGGAGAAACGAGCAAATTCTCGCCTTTATGTCTGCCATCACATATTCAATCAGTGCTTTTAATCCCGAGGCAATTAAAAAATCGGCAAAAGAACGTCAAGAAATCGGAGAGGACATGCTCGAAATCTCAGCTTACTACAACAATAAATTATATAAGGCCGAAATATTTTTAGATGGCCCACAGTTTGTCCAGCCTGTTGAGTGTCCAATAACTGAAATTTCTCATTCCCTTATCCCGATTTATATGGTCATAAAAGAAAATGGAAGAAATGATCCAGAAATTGAATATTATAAGCGGCAAGCTTTAAAAGCAAAATAATATTATCTGTTGATCCTAACCTTTATAGATGTATAAAGTTTTTAAGAACTTGCATTAGATAAATACAGGTCGAAAAGCCAAACAAACATCATTGATATTTTAGATTAGAATTATATTTGTGAAAAATAATACAAACACATGCATAATTAGGAAACATTCGATGAGAAACGATGGATATAATATGAGTTAAAAATCTATTTCGTAAGTCGTTTGATAGCTCGAGATTCTTAGTTTACTTTGCAAGAAGTTCAAAAAGTCTATGAAAATGTAGAATATGGATCAACTAATCCGCTTACTATTTTCTTCCAAACAAATGGATTAACCAGAGAAACTGCCGACTATATACGTCAACATCAGGAATATGTAGTAAGCACACCAAATGGATATAAATTAAGTAAATCACTTTTAAACTGTGTAAAGAAATCAGTAACAGATTAAAATACAGAAATTTTATTTAACGTTCCAGAATTATTCATAGAAGAATAAAAAAATAGCGACCTAACTCGTAATTGAGGTAAGTCGCTTTTTGTTATTTTAGTACTGATTTTTCTAATTGATGCATCAATTGATAAAGAGTTTTGGAGTTATCTCCTTCAATACCTAAATCAATAAGTGCAGTTCTCACAATTTGCTTCTTGGAAGGATTAGAAAAACTAACTACTTCTTTATTAGTATCTTTCTCAAATATACCTAATGAACCATCAGGATTGGTTTTTGAATAATAAGTTTTTCCTGTTAAGCTAGAACTAAATGTGATTTCTTTAAAACGATGTCTATTTACATTTAATTCTCTAACTTCCTCAGCATCTTCTTCTTCAGCTTTTTGTTTTGCATCTGCTTTCCATAAATGAAGTCTATTTCGTGTACCACTAATCTCTGCCATTGCCTCAAAAATATTATAAGCTACTTCAGCTGACATCGCAAAAAATTCACGTTTTCTTTGCTTACCATCAACTTCTTCTCTTGTACGTAAAGTTGGATTAAGAGCATCTATCATCTTATGAAGTTATAAATCGTCTAGCCTTTCATTCACTTCATAAGTTGCATAAATTCTAAATGAATACGGTAGACCAGGATTACTGTTTAGTCTATCAACTCTATCAATTACATCGTCTGCATAACCAATTTTAACAAACTGAGGGAATGATGGATTTGTTAATATGTATATTACCTTTTTATTCATACCATCACTCCTTAAAAGTAACTTGACCATTCATCAATAAAGGTAATAAGAAGTCCCTAAGAGAGACCAATTCCTCATTTTGCTTTTTTAAACTATCTATTAATTCTAAAGCTATATTAAATGGTGTAAGCAAGTCATCGTTATTACTGTCTAACATGATGATATTTTGAATATCTTTAAGAGTAATAAATTTTACAATTGAACCGTTTGAACCTTTTTTAAATTTCTCAATCGACTCTTTACAGTAGATATGAAATAATCCAACATACTTCTCATCATATGGCTTTATAACATAGGTTCTTTGATAAGCATTGAATTTCCCTATATAATGTTTGACATTAAAATCCCCATTTCCTGCAATAAGAATAACATTTCCTTCAAATTTATAGTCATCACATCTCAATATGTCGTTTGAACATGTAAAAAATGGATATTTCCCATTTGGTGTAGAGTGATTAGCGTCTTCCTTTCCTGTTTTTATTTCAGCTATTTCATAAGTATGTTTTACTTTCCATCCTTCAGGAATTTCTCTTTTTAGTTCCTCATTCCAAACCATCTTCCCACCAGAAGATTTATATGGT
>JBPOJC010000115.1:0-23460 GCA_052034135.1 Caldisericota bacterium
TTGCAAGTATTTAATTAATATTTATTAATATACTTACAGACTACATTATTAATAATTTAATATTACTTATTAAGTTTCTATGAGTGTTTACAGGTATTTAAGTTGTAAAAAACGGGAAGTTGGGTTATAATAATTCATACCTAAAGAATTGGGATTTAACATGTTTTTCATTTCTGAATGGAATGAAACCTTTAAGAAAGAAAGGAGATATTGTAAAAAAGAATGCAACCCAAGAAAAACAGAAATATTACGATAAGAAAAGCTCTTAAGGAAGATTTCAAAGAAATTGCACTTTTACATTTTAAGATTGTTAATGATGTAATGCCAAAATTAGTTCCATCTGTTTGTGAGTTTTCCAATTACCCTATGCAACTAACTGACGCTGAAAAGACTATTAAAGAAATGATTGAAGACCCTGATCGTGATATCATTGTCGCCTGCAATGAAAATAAAATTATAGGATTCCTCTCAATAGTTACTGAAAATTTTACAGACGATTTAATACCTGCACCGTTTTCAACCATAGAGTATATTGAGGTTGAACCTGTTTTTCAGTCTGTTGGTGTTGGACAGATTCTTATGGAAGAGGCTGAAAGAATTGCTTATTCAAAAGGATATAAATATATTGATTCATTAGTATGGGAAACAAATGAAAAAGCAAAAAGACTTAATGAAAAAAATGGATTTTGCACAATTGAGAGAAGAATGATTAAAAAACTTTGAAAATAATCATAATTAATAATTTCATGTTAATTAATAGAATATGAATTTAGCATAAATTTTTATGATGGCGTATATGCTAAAAAATAAATAAAATAAATTATACATGTATCACATTTTATTGAGAAAATATTGAGAAAAGATTTATTTTACTTACAATTATTACTTATAATTAATACTACAAAATTCTTTTATTTATATTCTTAAATTGTTTATATTCTTAATTGAATTCTTACACTTGAATTTAAAAGAATCATGCTTTTAATTTTAATTGTTTAAAATTTTTAGAAAATTTGATTAAATTAGCGAAAGGATTAGCAATGATAATACTTGTTCTTAATTGTGGAAGTTCTTCGATTAAATTTAAACTTTATGATATGAAAGACGAATCGCAGCTTGCATCCGGCTTGGTTGAAAGGATTGGTTCAGATGATGCGATATTCGGTTATAAAACATATGCCTCTTCAGAAATTAAGGAAACACTACCAATAAAAAACCACTCAATAGGACTATCAGCTATTTTAAACAAACTTACAAGCAAGGAAGTCGGAGTCATTAAAGATGTTTCAGAGATAGATTCAGTAGGTCATAGAGTAGTTCACGGAGGTGAAAAATTCTCTACTTCAATTTTAATAAATCAGGAAGTAATTGATGAAATAAAAAGATCTATTCCTTTAGCACCCTTGCATAATCCTCCTAATCTTTCTGGAATTTTAGCTTGCAAAGAAATAATGCCAGATACTCCACAGGTTGCTGTATTTGATACTGCTTTTCACCATACATTACCTGACTATGCTTTTATTTATCCACTACCCTATGAACTTTATGAAAGTGACAAAATAAGAAGATATGGTTTTCATGGAATATCTCATAGATATGTAGCATTAGAAGCAGCAAAAATGATGGGTAAAAACTTAAATGAATTAAAAATTATTACCTGCCACCTTGGGAATGGTGCTTCTATAGCTGCTATAAAAAATGGTAAATCTATAGATACTTCTATGGGTTTTACTCCATTGGAAGGGTTAATGATGGGTACAAGGTGTGGAAGCGTTGATCCAGCTATAGTATTTTACCTTATGAGAACAAAAAATTTGACAGTTGATCAAGTTGATGACCTCTTTAATAAAAAATCAGGGCTTCTTGGAATCTCTGGAATATCTAATGATGCAAGAGACATTGTAGCTGCTGCTGATAGTGGAGATTATAGAGCAAATCTTGCTTTACAGATTTTTGCTTATAGAGTAAAGCATTACATTGGAGCTTATGCTGCTGCTATGGGTGGGCTGGATACAATTGTTATGACGGCAGGAATAGGCGAGAACACCAAACAAATTAGGGAGTTGGCACTATCAAACCTTGAATTTTTAGGAGTAGAGCTCGATAAAAGCCGTAATAATTCAGACCTAAAAATGAGTCGTGAAATATCAACTGATGACTCAAAAGTTAAGGTATTTGTAATATTTACAAATGAAGAAATCATGATAGCTCGTGATACAAAAGAAATATTAGATACGATTAATAAATGAAATTTGATGATGAACTCTTAAATTATCTATGTGAACTCTCTAAAGTTTCTTTAAAAGAAAATGAAAGAGATGAAATTTTAGAAATCCTTAAAGAGCTTGTGGAGGAATTCTCTATTATTTCAAATTTAGAAGATGAACCAGTTGAAGCAGAAAATAGCAAATATTTATCTTTAAGAGAAGATATACCTGTAAAAAGCAATAACATCGATGATATTAAAGGTAATTTTCCATTAATAAAAGAAGATTTCTTAGAAGCCCCTAAAATGCTAAATGAAGAATAATTTAAAAGTTTTAGATCTATCAATATCAGAGCTTAAATCTTACTATATAAAGGGAGATTTAACACCTTTAGAAGTTTCCTCGGAATACATTAAAAGAATTAAAGAAATGGAGCCAGAAATTGATGCATTTATAGAGGTTTTTGAGGAAGATGCTCTACAAGAAGCAGAGAAATTATCAGAACTTAAACAGTTTAATATGCCTCTTTACGGAATTCCTATAGCTATAAAGGATAATATAAATGTTAAAGGACACGAAACAAAAGCTTCTTCTAATATCCTTAAAGGTTATAAATCTACCTTTGATGCCACCGTAGTTAAAAGATTAAAAGATGCAGGAGCGATAATTATAGGTAAAACTAACCTTGATGAATTTGCTATGGGCTCATCAACAGAGAATTCAGCCTTTAAATCAACAAAAAATCCTTATTCAAAAGAGTTTGTTCCAGGAGGTTCTTCGGGTGGCTCGGCAGCAGCAGTTAGCGCCAAAGAATCATTAGTATCTCTTGGTTCAGATACTGGCGGTTCTGTAAGACAGCCTGCTGCATTTTGTGGAGTTTATGGTTTAAGACCAACTTATGGTTTAGTTTCGAGGTATGGCCTTATTGCATTTGCGTCATCTCTTGACCAAATTGGTCCTATTGCACGAAATTTAGACGATCTATTTTTGCTTCTTTCTGTAATTGCAGGTAAAGACCCTCTTGATAGTACAACATTAGCAGTAGAAAGTTATGATGATTTAGAGGACAAGGATTTTATTGGCAAATTTGCTACCATTAAAGAGTTTGAAGATATAAAAGTTGATAAAGAGATTCGTGATAAATATGATGAAATAAAGAAAATCTTAGTGGAAAAATTTAAGCCATCGCAATATACATTACCTCATTTTAATTATGCTCTTCCAGCTTACCATATAATCGCCGATTCAGAAGCTTCTTCAAATCTCTCAAGGTTTGATGGGGTTCGTTATGGAGCAAGAGAATATTCTAACTCTTTTGAAGATGCAATTAATTCAACAAGAACATCCAATTTTGGAAAAGAAGTAAAGAGAAGAATACTTCTTGGGACATTTGCTCTATCCCAGGGTTATATTGATAAATATTATAAGAAAGCTCTTCTTGCAAGAAACATTATAAGTAGAGAGTTTGCATCAATTTTAAAAGAAGTAGATTTCATATTCGCTCCGACCACCCCGACTCTTCCATTTAAATTTGGAGAAAGAAAAGATCCTTTAGAAATGTATTATTCCGATATATTTACCATTCCTTCTTCTCTTGCAGGTCTCCCTTCCATAAATATTCCAGTCGGACTAAGTGATTCAGGATTACCTATAGGAATGCAGGTTATTGGAAGTAAGTTATCTGAAAAGAAACTTTACGAAATTTCAACATTCATCGAGGAAAGATTAAATGTTTAGCCCTGTAATAGGTTTAGAAATACATATTCAAATTCTAACTAAAAGTAAAATGTTCTGTAGTTGTTCAACAAATTATGGAGCTTCTCCAAACAGCAATATCTGCGAAGTTTGTTTAGGCTACCCTGGAACATTGCCAGCTATAAACAAAGAAGCAATAAAAATGGGCATTATGCTTGCATTATCTTTAAACTGTAAAATAAATAATGTATCAAGCTTTTACAGAAAAAATTATTTCTACCCCGATCTTCCCAAGGGTTATCAAATAACTCAATTTGATTTACCCTTGTCAGAGAATGGCTTACTAAGCATAGAAGGAAAAGATATAAGGATAAGAAGAATTCATCTTGAGGAAGATTCTGCAAAACTTATTCACAAAGAAGATGCGATTTTAATAGACTTTAATAGATGTGGTATTCCTTTAATTGAACTTGTTACAGAGCCTGATATCGCTTCTCCAGAAGAGGCAGGAGAATTCCTTGAAAAGCTCAAAGAAATTGTTGATTTTTTAGGTATATCTTCTGGAAAGATGGAAGAGGGTGCGTTAAGGTGCGATGTAAACGTATCATTAAAGAACGAAAAAGGTGAATTTGGTACAAAAGTCGAAATAAAAAATTTAAATTCATTTAAATCAGTAGTTAAGGCAATAAAATTTGAAATGGATAGGCAAAACAAACTTTTAGAAAAAGGTGAATCTATACTATCAGAGACAAGAGCTTTTAATGAGGAGAATGAAACAACTATATTGATGCGAAGTAAAGAAACATTAAACGATTATAGATACTTCCCAGAACCAGATTTACTTTTGCTCTCAGTTAAAGATAACGAGATAGAAAACATCAGATCCACTTTACCAGAGCTACCGCATAATGCATATATGCGTTTAATTGAAAAATTTGGTTTATCAAACGAGGAGGCTAAACTCCTCACATCATCTAAAGATATTCTTAATTTCTTTGATGAATGCTCAAAATTATTTAGTGATTACAAAGCAATTGTTAACTGGATAAGCTCTGATGTCTTAAAAAACTTAAACAAAATGAAGAAATCCTTAAAAGATGTTCAATTAAACCCTGAAAATTTTACAAAAATGCTTACTTTAATTAAGGAAGGAAAAATATCGGGAAAAATTGGTAAAACAATTTTAGAAGAGATAATGATAACAGGTAAAGATCCAGATGATATCATAAAAGAGAATGGGCTGATCCAATTAAGTGATTCAGATGCATTAGAATCTATAATAGTTGAGATAATAACAAACAATCCAAAGGAAGTTTCAATGTACAGGAGTGGAAAGAAAAATTTGTTTGGATTTTTTATGGGCGAAGCAATGAAAAAAACTAACGGTAAAGCAAATCCTGTTTTGCTTAGAGAAATAATGTTAGAAAAACTTGAAAAAGATGGATAATGCTACAGTCGCTGATATATTAAATAGAATTGCAGAAATGCTTGAAATAAAAGGCGAAAATCCTTTTAAGGTTAGGGCATATCAAAAGGCTGCTTTGACTATAGGGGCGCTAACAAAAGATATAAAAGAAGTTGTGGAAAGTGGTGAAATTTCAAATCTTCCAGGTATTGGAGAAAGTATTGCTTTAAAAATAAAAGAGTTAGTAAATACCGGGAGACTCCAATATTATGAAGAACTCGAAAAAGAGATACCTCCTGAACTATTATCCCTGCTAACAATTCCAGGGTTAGGACCAAAAACGATTCAAAAACTATGGAAAGAGCTTGGTATAACCAATAAGGAGCTTCTTAAAGAAGCTGTTTTATCCGGTAAACTCTCAAGCCTAAAAGGTTTTGGGAAAAAGACTGAGGAAAATATACTTAAAGGTTTAGAACAGGTTAAAAAGTTTGCAGAAAGGTTTCCATTAGGCAGAGTTTACCCATTAGCAGAGGCAATTGTTAAAGATTTAAAACTTAAAAGCCCTTTAAAACAAATAAGCGTGGCTGGTAGTATTCGAAGAATGAAAGATACAATAGGGGATATTGATATACTCGTCACTTCGGAGAAACCTCAAGATGTAATGGAAGTCTTCGCTGGTTTACCATACTTTACTGAAATCTTAGCTAAAGGAGAAACAAAAAGTAGCGCTCGAACTTCTATGGGGATTCAGGTTGACATTAGAGTTGTTGATGATTCTGAATACGGAGCAGCTCTTTATTATTTCACTGGCTCAAAAGCACATAATATAGAAGTCAGGAAAATAGCTGTTTCTAAAGGTTTAAAAGTAAATGAATATGGTATCTTTAGAGTAAAAGATGATGTGAAAATAGCAGGAAAAACTGAAGAGGAAATTTTTAACACTTTAGGTTTGTCTTATATTCCACCTGAGATGCGAGAAAATACTGGCGAAATAGAACTTGCTTTAGAAGGCAAACTTCCAAAAATTGTAGAGTTATCAGATATAAAGGGAGATTTACATATTCATACACATCAAAGCGATGGTTCAAATACAATTGAGGAATTAAAAGAAGCAGCTTTAAATCTGGGTTATGAGTATATTGCTATAACAGATCACTCTTCTTCTATGGGAATTACTGGAGGAATGAAAGCATCTGATTTTCTCGATCAAATTAAAAAAATTAATGAATTAAACAAAAAAGGAGAAAAGCCATACATTTTAGCTGGTGTAGAAGTAGATATTAAAAGTGATTGTACTTTAAATCTACCAGATGAGGTTTTAAAGGAGTTTGATATTGTCATAGCCTCAATACACAGTGGATTTAAAGAATCAGAGGAACAATTAACAGATAGAATTTTAAGTGCTATTAACAACCCCTATGTTACAATAATTGGGCATCCAACAGGGAGGAAAATTGCTGAGAGGGAAGCATATCCAGTAGACCTGGATAAAATTTTTAAAGCTTCAGCTGAAACTGGAACGATTTTAGAAGTTAATTCTTTCTGGGATAGATTGGACTTAAACGATGTAAATTGTAGAAAAGCTAAAGAAATGAGAATAATGGTTGCAATTTCTACTGATTCACACAACATAGAACACTTTAATATGATGAAATTTGGAGTGGCTACAGCAAGAAGAGGTTGGCTTAAAAAAAAGGATGTACTGAATACTTATGAACTTAAAGATTTACTCTCAATAATCAAAAATAAAAAGGTGAAAAAATAAGTGGGAAATAAATTAGATCAGTCAAAAAAACCTTTTGTAGATGGAGTTTTAAATTACATATCAAAAGGCAGAACTCCTTTCCATATGCCGGGGCATACGAGAGGGAGAGGTGCTCCTCCGGAACTGCTTGAATTTTTTGGTAAAAACGTTTATCTTGCTGACTTAACGGAGGTTGAGGGGTTGGATTATCTTCACAAACCTATTGGAATTGTTAAAGAGGCTCAGGAATTAGCAGCTGATGCTTTTGGAGCAGATTATTCATTCTTTCTCATTAATGGTAGTACGATTGGAGTAATTGCAATGATGCTTGCTTCTGTAAAGCCAAAGGAGAAACTGATTTTACAGAGAAACACTCATAGATCAGCAATAGCAGGGTTAGTACTCGGACAAATCGAACCAATTTTCATTCAAACAAATTTTAATAAAGAACTCGGAATTTTTACAGGCATAACACCTGATGATCTTTTAAAATGCATAATAAACAATCCAGATGCTAAGGCAGTCTTACTAACCTCTCCAAATTATTATGGAATGGCTACTGATTTAGAAGGTCTTATAAAAGTTGCAAAAGCTCATAATTTAACTGTTTTAGTTGATGAAGCACACGGAGTTCACTTTCATTTTCACCCTGATTTACCTAAATCAGCAGTTGATTTAAGGGCAGATATGGTTGTTCAAAGCATTCATAAAACTCTCCCAAGCTTTACTCAAACATCAATCTTGCATCTAAATGAAGATAAAATTGAAAAAGAAAGACTTCAAACACTCCTTGCTTTCTTGCAAACATCATCGCCCTCTTATCTTTTTATGATGTCAATAGATGCTGTAAGGAGTTATATAGCTATCAACGGAAAAGAGATAATTGATAGAGAGATAGAAATTGCAAATTCAGCAAGAACTGAAATTAAAAAATTCAAATATATTAAAAGCTTTGATAAAAATGATATTGTTGGAAAAGATGGTGTTTTTGACTTCGACCCTACAAAACTTACGATTACAACAAAATATGCAGGTTATTCGGGTTTTGAAGCGGAATCATTATTAAATTCTAAATTTAATATAGAAATAGAGCTTTCAGATATAAATAATGTTCTTTGCTTCATTACAGCCGGGAATAATACTCAAGACACTCAAAAACTTATTTCAGCATTAAAATACTTTGATGAAAATAGAAAAAATATGGATAATCAGTTTGAAATAGAACTACCTGACATACCTCCTCTTAAAATGCTCCCAACATTGACTTTTTCAAGAACTCCAGAACTTATACCATTTAGTGAATCAGCAGGAGCTATATCTTATGATGTAATTTGTCCATATCCGCCAGGTATCCCATTAGTTATACCAGGAGAAATAATTACAGAAGAAGTCGTTGAATTCATAAATAAACTTAAAGGAAAAGGTGCAAATATTCAGGGTCTTACACAGGATAGTAAAATTAAGGTTGTAAATACTTAAATTTTTTATATAAAGGAAAAGCAAGATGATAAATAAAGAAATTTTTAATGAAATTCAAAATCTTGAAACAAAAGCTGATGAAATTGTATCTTCTACGAATGAAGAAATAATAAAAATAAAAGAAGAAGCAAAAGAAAAAATTTCTCACGAAAAAGCAAATCTTGAAGAAAAACTAAATTCATATTTAGAAGAAAAAAAGAGAGAACTTAATGATTTGGAGAGTAATTTGAGGGAATCTCTTGAAAAAAAATATCTCGAAGAAGAAGATATTATCCTTAAAAGAAAAGATGAAGCTTTTAAAAAAATAAAAGAAATGTTTATAAACGATGTTTTTAAAGAGTAACAAAACTAAATGGCTATAGAAGAACTTTCTAAGATTTCTTTTGTTGTAAAAAAGAGAGAGTTAAAAAACTTTAGAAATTATCTTTACAAGTTAGGAGCGATTCACATTAAAGATATTTCAGCTTTAAGCGAGCCTCCAAAAGTAGATATAAATGAGGAAATGCTTATCCGGGAAGATTTAGCAAAAGTTGATTACATAATTAAAGCCTTAGAAGAAGTTGTTCCTGTAAAGCAATCTTTTATGGAAAATTTTATTCCAAAACGACCTATTTTTACATTAGAAGAAATAGAACAAACTAAAAGAAATTTCTCTTTAAGTGATTTTTATTTTAATGTAAAAGACAGATTTGAGAAGAGAAGAAAAGCCGAAGAAGAAATTAGTCTAATAAATTCTAAAATGAAAGATTTAAAGCCTTTTCAAAACTTAAACTTTAAATTTGATGAAATAAGAAAGTGGAAAAAGGTTAAAGTATTATTCTTTTATTCTTGTGGCAAAACCATTAAAGACCTTATTAAATATACCTCCTTAATTGAAAATTCTTATATACTTGAAGTACCAGAAGTTGATGCTAAAGATAATGAAATATTTGGCTTTATATTTGTTCTACCGGCATCAAAATATGAAGATATTATTGAATTAACAAGGAAAATTGGACTATTAGAAATTAACTTTATAAGTTTAACGGGTAATCCTTTAGAGAATATAAAAGCTTTTGAAGAAAGACTTAAAACAGTAGAAAAGACTAATGATGAATTAGAAGAAGAGCTTAAAAAACTGAATAGTGAGAAAGATAAGATAGTACTCTTTTCAGACATTTTAAAAAGTGAGATTTATAAATGTGAGGCAGTAAAAGCATTTGCCAATTCTAAAAGAGTATTTCTCATTGAAGGTTATATTTTATCTTCGTCAAAGGAAAATGTCATAAAATCAATCGAAACAGATTATCCTCAAATTTATTATGATATTAAAGAAGTAAAAAATGATCCTGAAGCACCTGTAAAACTTAAAAATAATGGATTCTTTAAACCTTTTGAATTTATAATAAGGATGTTTGGGATACCTAAATATGGTGATATTGACCCAACACCATTTGCTGCAATAGCATTTTTGATATTGTTTGGTATTGCATTTGGGGACCTTTTTTACGGCTTATTTCTATCTCTTTTTTGCCTTTATTATATGAAAAAGCAAAAATATGATGAAGGAACTGTTAATTTCTTCAAACTTTTTTATTATTCAGGATTATCTGCTGCTTTTTTTGGAGCTATAACTGGATCATGGGGAGGAGACCTAATTTCTGAAACTTATCTTAATCCGAATAATCCAATAGTAAAAATAAAAAACTCTCTAACAATTATCAATCCTTTGAAAGATATTATGACGATGCTTATAGTAATAATAATTCTTGGTGTTGCTAATCAAATGTATGGAATTATTCTTGCAATGGCTTCAAACTTAAAAAACAAAAATTATAAAGATGCAATTTTTGACCAATTATCATGGTTAATATTTATTCCTGGAGGAGTTATTGCTGCTGGCAATTTCTTGGGTCCTGGTACATTTTCTAAAGATTTAGTTAACCTTAGTTACATAGCATTGATTATAGGTCTTATAATGATATTTTTAGGTGGTTTTATTAAGTCAAAGTCAATCTTTAACCGCCTAATTAAAGGATTTCTAAATATTTACGGAATAATTAGCAGCTATGGAGTTTCTTCTTTTCTTGCTGACTCTCTTTCCTATTTAAGACTTTTAGCACTTTCAGTTGCAACATCTTCTATGGCAATGTCATTTAATCTTGTTGCATTTATGTTTAAAGATATAAAGATAATCGGTCCTTTATTTGTCATTATTCTTTTAATAATAACACATCTTTTAAATTTGCTCCTAAGTATTCTTGGAGCATTCGTTCATCCTGTAAGGCTTCTATTCTATGAATTTTTCGGTAGATTTTATAGCGATGGTGGCGAAGAATTTAAAGCATTTTCTGAAATGCAAAAAAATATAATTATTAAAGAGGAGGTATCATAGGTGACATTTGCTGAATTCTTAAGTAAGTATTTTATGTCAACCGGTATAGGTTGGACTATTGTTGGTTTGTTTGCCTGTCTAATGCTTGGAGGATTAGGTTCTTCTAAAGGCTTACATATTTCAGGTAGCCAGGCTGCAGGAGCATTATCAGAAAAACCTGAACTATTTGGCAGGTTATTTGTAATTATGGCTCTTCCCGCAACACAGGGATTATATTCTTTCGTTCTTGCATTTCTTGGTATGATTCTGCTTGGATTTAATCGCGGAGAGCCAATTTCAATATATAGAGGACTTACGCTATTTTTTAGCTTTATTTTTATCGGTATTGTTTTGTATATATCGGCAATTTATCAAGGTAAAAATTCAGCTGCTGCAATAAATTATACTGTTAGACAGCCTGAGAAATCGGGTGGGGCTCTTCTTATACCTGCTCTTGTTGAAACCTATGCACTTTTAGCGTTCGTTGCTGGATTTTTGCTGCTCGTCTTTATAGGTGGTAGCGCTTTATAAAGATATGGACCTAGAAAAACTTAAAGAAGTAGTTATTTCCGAAGCAAGAGAAGAGGCTGAAAATCTTCTTAAAAGTACAAAAGAAGAAGTACAAAATTACATTAATACAGAGCTTGCCAAATTAAATGCTTCATATAACGAAAAAAGAGAAAAAATTGAGCAGGAATTTTCTTCTAAACTATCATACTCAAAATTCCTTATAGAGTCAGATTACAGGAAAAAGTTACTTCGCGCAAAACACAATATAATTGAAGAAATTCGCACTTTTTTAACGAATGTTTTATTGGACAAAGTAAAAGATAATCCTGAAAAATTTATTACCCATACATTAAAGTCAGGAAACATAAAAGAAGGAACATTTTTTGTAAGCAAAGAACTTAGTAATATAATTACAGAAAATACTTTTAATCAGTCTCTTAAAAATATTAATTCTATTGCGATCAAATTTGGCGGAGTAGATAATGAATTGGATTGTGGTGTAGCAATTGTTGCTTCCAATAAGAAATATATTTTCCCCTTCTCAGAAATAGTTGAAAGTTTCATTGACAGAAATTCAAAGTCTATAAGTGAATTATTAGCCATAAATGACTAAAAAAACCATAAAGCATTTAGCAAAAGAAGAAGATTATGCATATGCCTCAGGATTGCTTAAAGCAAGAGAAGAATTATTTATTTCAAAAGAAGAGCTGAGTTTATTCTACAGTTTTAAGAATACTGCTGAATTATTGCAGCACTTAGAAGTAAAAAGGTATCTATTTAAAGATAAAATTGAAGATTCTTTAGATTTTGAAAATATTCTCTTAAAAAGATATTTGACAGAATTAAGTGAAATAGTTGAAATAATCCCAGAAAATTATCTTTTGAATTTTATCTCTTTAATTCATTCAGTTATTTACAAATTTGATCCAAATGTTCTTAAATCAGGCTCAACTGCAAATTTTAAAGAAAATTTAAAAGAACTGACATTAGTTTCTCAAGCTGGTACAGATTATACAAAAAAGATTTCATCACATATAGTTGATAAGTTTAATATATCTGAACAGTTCAGAGCGTTACTAAATAATGAAAAATGCGATATATATTATGAATCAGGAAATATTAGCAAAGAATCTTTAGAAATTCTTTTTTCTTCTTATTTTTCTAATATTCCTCATCAAGTTGAAAATTCACTCTTTAAAGAGTTCTTTCTTAAAAATTCTCTAGTTAAAGAGATAAACTTTAACCTAATTTTCAGTTTCGAGAATTACTGGATTAATTTATTGGAATCGTTAGCAGAAGAAAAGAAAGAAGAACCTTATGGCTTAAATTATGTTATTTCTTATTTCTTAAGGTTTCTTCTTGAAATATTAAATCTAAAAAGAGTGTTTATATTGCTTCAGTATGATGTTAAAACTTTTATAGGAGAATCTTTATAGGTTATGGACAGACTAAAAGGCTGTGCAATAGGCGAGAGAGAAATTATAAGAATTTTTAAAATGATTTCTTTTGATGCATTACCGGTATCAAATGTTCATCAATTTAATGAAGAACTTAAAAAAGAATTAGAATCAGGAGTTTATAACATTATAATAGTTACTGAAACTTTCATTACTCAAATAAATGAAGAGAATAAAAGTTTAATAAGCGAGAAGAAACCAATAATAATGTCAATTCCAACGAATGATGGAAGTAAAGAGATAGCAGTGAATACTTTAAGTACAATGATAAGAAAAGCAGTTGGAGTTGATTTAATTTCGATAGGTGGTGAGAATAATAATGAATGAAGGAAAAATAGTAAGTATTTCAGGTCCACTTGTGATTGCTAAAAATTTACCAGAAGCTCAAATGTACGAAATTGCAAGAGTTGGAAATGAAAGACTTTTCGGTGAAGTCATAGAGCTTCACAAAGATAAAGTTTATATTCAAGTTTATGAAGAAACTCAAGGTTTAAGTCCAGGGGAAAAAGTAGTTTTAGAAGGTGAACCGCTATCAGTTCAATTAGGGCCAGGATTAATTGGTTCAATATATGACGGTATCCAAAGACCATTGACCGTTATTTATGATTCTTACGGACCATTCATTACAAGAGGAGTTGATATTCCACCACTACAGGTCGATAAAAAATGGCACTTTATTCCCCTTAAAAAAGCTGGAGATGAAATTAAACCTTCTGAGAAAATCGGATATGTTCAGGAGACAGAGTTAATAAAACATTTTATCTTTTATAATCAAAATTCGATTGGATTTATTAAAGAGATAAAAGAAGACGATTTTACAATAAATGACGAAATAGCAAAAGTTGAGATTAAAAATTTAAATGAAGTTATTAGCTTAAAGATGTTTTCAACCTGGCCTGTTAGAACTCCAAGACCTTACAAAGAAAAGGTTGTGCCTATTAAGCCTTTAACAACAGGACAGAGAGTAATAGATACTTTCTTTCCAGTAGCGGATGGCGGTACTGCTTGTGTTCCTGGACCTTTTGGAAGTGGAAAAACAATAATTCAGCACCAATTAGCAAAATGGGCAGAAGCAGACGTAATAGTATATGTTGGATGTGGCGAGAGAGGAAATGAAATGACAGATGTTTTAATGGAATTTCCTCTTCTTAAAGACCCTAAAACTGGCAGATCTTTAATGGAACGAACAATTTTAATTGCTAATACATCTAATATGCCTGTAGCTGCAAGAGAGGCATCAGTTTTTACTGGTATAACAATAGCTGAATACTTTAGAGATATGGGTTATAGTGTTGCTTTAATGGCTGATTCGACATCAAGATGGGCAGAAGCTATGAGGGAAATATCAGGTAGACTTGAAGAAATGCCTGGAGAAGAGGGCTATCCAGCATATCTTGCTTCACGTATCGCATCATTTTATGAAAGGTCAGGAAAAGTTAATACTCTTTCAGGAGAAGCTGGGAGCTTAAGTGTTATTGGAGCTGTTTCCCCTCCTGGCGGTGATTTATCAGAGCCAGTTGTTCAGGCAACATTAAGAGTTGTGAAAGTTTTCTGGTCTCTTGAGGATAGTCTTGCATATGCAAGACATTTCCCTGCAATTCATTGGTTAAATAGTTATTCCCTTTATTCGGAAATGGTTGATAAATATTATTCTGAAAATGTAGATTCCCAATGGAAAGAAAATAGAGAGCTTGCAATGAGCATATTGCAGCGAGAGTCAGAACTCCAGGAAATTGTAAGACTTGTTGGTATGGATGCTCTCTCTGAATCAGAAAAGTTAATAATGGCCACCGCAAATTCTATTAAAGAAGATTTTCTACATCAGAATGCTTTTGATGATATTGATACATATACCAGTCCTAAGAAACAATTTTTAATGCTTAATAACATTTTAATTTTTTACAGAAATACTTTGGATATATTACATAAAGGTTTCACGGTAGAAGAAATTATGAAGCTTCCTATTAGGGAGAAAATTAGCAGAGTTAAATATATTAATGAAGAGAAAATCAATGAATGTGATCTAACAGAAGAAATAGAAAAAACATTTAAAGAGTTATTAGAAAGAGCAAAGGAGAAGTAGAAATGATTAAAGAATATAAAGGCCTTTCTGATATAGCAGGACCGTTAATAGTAATCGATAATATTGAAGAATGTAAGTTTGGAGAGCTTGTTTCCGTGCATTTACCGGATAAAAGTGTTAGGTATGGTGAAGTATTAGAGGCTTCAGAAGGAAGAGCTCTTGTGCAAATGTATGAATCCACTGAGAAATTAAACATCCTTGAATCAAAAGTGAGGTTTAGCGGAAAACCTGTGGAATTAAAACTTTCCCCCGATGTTATTGGGAGGATTTTTGATGGTTTTGGTAATCCAATTGATGGAGGAGAAAACGTAATTGAGGAAAAATCAGTCCCAATAATTGGTAATCCTATAAATCCTTATGCAAGAGACTATCCATCAGAATTTATTCAAACAGGCATTTCAGCAATTGATGGTTTAAACACTTTAGTTAGAGGACAAAAACTTCCCATATTTTCTGCTGCAGGTTTACCACATAATGAATTGGCTCTACAGGTAGCAAGACAGGCAAAAGTTTTAGGAAAAGAAGAAAAATTCGCGGTTGTTTTTGGAGCCATGGGTGTAACTTTCGAAGAAGCTAACTACTTTATTGAATCTTTAAGGAAAAGTGGTGCCATTGAAAGGTCTGTAATGTTTATTAACCTTGCATCTGACCCTGTTATTGAAAGAATTAGTGTTCCGAGATTTGCTATGACAATGGCTGAATATCTCGCTTTTGAACTTGATATACATGTACTTGTCATACTTACTGATATGACAAATTATTGTGAAGCATTAAGAGAAGTTTCTGCAGCCCGAAAGGAAGTCCCCGGGAGAAGGGGCTATCCAGGCTATATGTACACAAACCTTGCAACAATTTATGAGAGAACTGGTAGAATAAAGGGTAAAAAAGGTTCCATTACAACTATGCCTATACTTACAATGCCGGATGATGATAAAACTCATCCTATACCTGATTTAAGTGGTTATATAACTGAGGGTCAAATTTTTCTTTCCCGCTCACTTCATAGAAAGGGGATTTATCCACCAATTGATGTACTTCCTTCTCTTTCAAGGCTTAAAGATAAAGGTATTGGAGCTCAAAAAACAAGAGAAGACCATTCAAATTTAATGAATCAGTTATTTGCTGCTTATGCAAAAGGTAGAGAAGTTCAAGAGCTTTCTGTCATATTGGGTGAAGCAGCTTTAACTGAAACAGACAAACTTTATGTTAAATTTGCTTCTGAATTCGAAAATAAATATGTAAAGCAGGGTATAAATGAAGACAGATCTATAATTGAGACTCTTGATCTTGGTTGGGAGCTTCTTCAATTATTACCTATTTCTGAACTTACCAGAGTTAGAGATGAATTTTTAAATAAATACTACAGAGGAAAAAGGTAAGTACAATGCCTGAACGAGTAAGCCCAACAAGAATGAAGCTTCTTGAGACAAAGAAGCGTCATTCTGTTGCAGTTAGAGGACATAAACTCCTTAAGGAAAAATTAGAAGCTCTTGTTAGAGAGTTGCTAATTTTAACAAAAGAATTTGAAAAACAGGAAAAACTTGTAAGCAAAAAGCTCCCCTCATTCTTTAATAGACTACTACTTTTTAGGTCAATAATTACGGATTACGACATGGAAGAAATTATTGATTCTTATACAATAAAACTCAACATTGCTATGACCTACAGAAATATAATGAATATAAGCTTACCATCTTTTCAGATTACAAAAGAGGAAACAAAGTATGAATTATCAAATAAAGGGATTAGTCCTCTGTTTGACCTAATATTTATTGAATATAATGATCTTATTGCAGAACTATTTAAACTTGCTGAAATCGAAGCTTCAATATATGCTCTTTCAAATGTTATCGAGCTAACAAGAAGAAGAGTTAATGCCTTAGAATATGTTATGATTCCTGAGTTAGAAAAAATTATAAAAGATATAACTTCAAAACTCGATGAAAATGAAAGATCCAGCATGATAAGATTAATGAAAATTAAGGAAATGCTGTCTTCTAAAGGCTCAACCTGAGTTTTAGTTAACTGGACTATTTAATTACTCACACTAACACATTCACCCTGAGGAGTTTTTTCTTGAGCAATAAAGGTTTTCCTGCCCAATTAGCTACTCCGAGGAAGCTTCTTTTCAGTGACGAAAGGTCTCCTTAAGGTCATTCCCGCGATTATTCTTGTCATTCCCGCGATTATTCTTGTCATTCAGAGCGAAAGCGGGAATCCAGAGAGTTTTAAAAGTATGTTTAGAAATAAGGTCTGGATTCCCTGATAAATACGTTTGAGGATGATCCTACCCCGTCATCCTGAGGGAGCGTATCTTTATTTTGCTCCCGAAGGATCTCCTCTTCTTACCCTCGTGCGAAATAAACCCAAGCATGAATAAAAAAAGAAAACACACAGTAATGTCTGTTCTACAAGAAGAAATTCTGGATCCCCGATAAATGAGTTCGGGGATGACGGAAAAAATGAGGAGATTCCTCATGACGTGTGCAAAAAGATGCACTTCGGAATGACACCCCCTCGCCCGTCACCCTGAGGAGCGTATCTAAAAGCGACGAAGGGTCTCCTTCTTGATGCGTAAAATGAGGAGATTCTTTGCTAATGCTCAGAATGGCATGGAGTAAAGATGCAGAGTTTTTTAACTTAAGATAACAATTATTTTTCATAAAAATTTTATATGAATTAGCTAAATTATTTTAAGTTTTTACTTAAAAATGTATAATTTACTGAAAAGCTTTTTCATTCTTTTAATAGGAGGAAAAGATGTGGAATTTTAAAAGGGTTCTTCTAAGTGTATTAATTATTTCTTCTTTATTATTAACAAGTTGCGCCAAACAGAGCACAACACCACAGGGAGCAACCGGCAAAATTACATATAACATTGGTGCTGAACCACAATATCTTGATCCTGGAAAAGCAACGGGTATCCCTGAATTTACCGTTATATTAAATCTCTTTGATGGTCTTGTGAGATATGATTTAAAAGGTGAGATCAAACCATCAGTTGCTGAGCGATGGGATATTAGCAATGATCTGCTGACTTATACATTCTATTTAAGAAAAGATACCAAATGGTCTAACGGTGATCCTGTTACTGCCCATGATTTTGAGTATTCCTGGAAAAGAGCATTGAGCCCAGCTTTAGCATCGGAATATGCTTATCAATTATGGTATCTTAAAAATGGCGAGGCTTACAATTCTGGAAAAATAACAGATCCAGAAGAAGTAGGCGTTAAAGCAACCGATGATTATACTCTTAAAGTAGAGCTTGAATCTCCCACACCATACTTTCTATCTTTACTCACTTTTACAACATATTTGCCAGTCTGCAAAAATGTAGTAGAAAAGAATCCTGATTGGGCAAAATCAACAACTGATTATGTAAGCAATGGTCCATTTAAAATGAAAGATTGGGTTCACAAAGATAAAATAATAGTCGAGAAAAATCCTAACTATTGGGATGCAAATGTTGTAAAATTAGGGGAAATTACATTTACAATGGTAGAAAGTGGAACAACAGAACTTGCAATGTTTGAGAGCGGTCAGCTTGATTTTGCAACTAATCCTCCTCCAGTCGAATTTGATAGACTAAAGAAAGAGGGCAAATTAACAATCGAACCTTATATAGGCACATATTATTACCTATTTAACACAACTAAAGCACCTTTTAATGATAAAAGAGTAAGAAAAGCTCTTACATTTGCCATAGATAGAAAGTCTATTGTGGAAAACATCACTAAAGGAGAGCAGAAAATAGCTCTTGCTTATGTACCGTATGGCATGCAGGATGCAACATCAGATAAAGATTTTAGAGTTGTGGGAGGGGATTTCTTTATTGATAATAACGTAGAGGAAGCTAAAGCTTTACTTAGTGATGCAGGGTACCCAAATGGAAAAGGTTTTCCTAAGTTTCAATTACTTTATAACACTTCCGAAGTTCACAAAAGTATAGCTGAAGCAATACAGCAGATGTGGAAAGAAAATCTTGGAATTGATTGCGGACTTGTAAATCAGGAATGGAAAGTATATTTAGATAATAGAAGTAAACTCCAATATGATGTTGCCCGTGCGGGATGGATTGGAGACTATCCTGACCCAACAACTTTTCTTGATATGTTTGTCAGTACCAGCGGGAACAATGACACAGGATGGAAAAATCCTCAATATGATTATTTAATTGCTAAAGCAAAAAATGAAAAAGACAACTGGCTTAGAATGACATTACTTCACCAGGCTGAGGAACTATTAATGGATGAATTGCCTATTTTACCGGTTTACTTCTATACAAGACCACTTATGATAAAGCCCTGGCTTAAAGATTATATTTCTTCACTTTTAGGGTATACCGATTTTAAGTGGGCATATGTAGAAGAAAGCTTAAAAACAAAATAGAGCTACGGCGAAATAGATTTAATTGTCCAAAAATTGTTTATTTGCTATGATTTTATTTTGTTTAGGATATCATAAGTAACATAGATGAGTAAGTTTGTTCTTCAAAGGTTCCTCTCTATGGTTATTGTAATATTCATTGTGGCAACTTTAACATTTATTCTTGCCCATGCTATTCCTGGAGGTCCTTTCACAAAAGAGAAAGCTTTGCCAGAAGAGGTTTTACGAAATATTGAAGCAAGATATAAGCTTGATCAACCACTTTATAAACAATACTTCTCATTTATTGGTAATATGCTTAAATTTGATTTTGGTCCTTCTTTTAGGTATGAAGCATTATCTGTAAACGATATAATAAGATTAGGGTTTCCAATATCTTCTCTTCTTGGATTCATTGCAGTTCTTCTTGCTTTAGGCTTGGGGCTACTTGCAGGGTCTATTTCTGCACTTCACCAAAATATGTGGCAGGATAACCTTGTAATGGTTTTATCTCTCATAGGAGTATCAATTCCAAGTTTTATTCTTGCAACTTTTCTTATGTACTTTCTCGGGTTACGTTTAGGGCTTTTCCCTGTTGCTGGGTGGGGGACATTTATGCAACTTATTCTACCAAGTATAACTCTTGCTGCTTATCCAATGGCTTTTATTGCAAGAATAATGCGGTCAAGTATGCTTGAAGTTTTAAGACAGGACTATATAAAAGTTGCTTATGCAAAAGGATTGACAAGCAGTAGAGTGATAATCAAGCATGCAATAAAAAATGCGATTTTACCAGTTATAACATATTTAGGTCCTTTAATTGCTTCCATTTTTACTGGTAGCTTTGTTGTTGAACAGATTTTTGCTATTCCTGGCTTGGGAAGATATTTTGTAACCAGTATATATGATAGGGATTATACTGTTATCCTCGGCGTAACTATTTTTTATTGTATTTTACTTGTCTTTTTAAATTTTATAGTTGATATTCTTTACTCTTATATAGATCCTAGAATAAGGGTGTTTAAGCAATGATAGAAAAAATTGATCCAGAACTATTTAAGCCTTTGGATAAATTGGAGGTCTCTACAGTTATAGCAAGACCTCCTCTAAGTTATTGGCAGGATGCGTGGATTAGATTTAGAAAAAATAAATTAGCTATTGCTGGACTGATAATAATTGTTTTTATAATTCTTTTTTCATTTATTGGACCTTTTTTCACAAAGTTCAGCTACTACGATACTGAGCTTTATAATACTTATAAATCTCCAACATTAGAACACCCTTTTGGAACAGATGAACTTGGAAGAGATGTACTTGTGAGAGTAATGTATGGTGGAAGGATTTCTCTTGCTGTAGGCTTTGTTGCAAGTTTTGTAAATCTATTAATCGGTGTAATTTATGGTGGAATATCTGGTTATGTTGGTGGCAGACTGGATGATGTATTGATGCGTATAGTAGATATATTATTTAGCATTCCAGTTTTATTAATTGTAATACTTCTTATGGTTGTTTTAGGTCCAGGACTAATAAATATTTTTATAGCTTTAGGGCTTAGCTATTGGACAAGTATGGCGAGAATTGTAAGGGGGCAAATTCTTTCACTAAAAGAGCAAGAATTCACTCTTGCCGCAAGAATGTTAGGTGCAACAAGATCTCAAATACTCTTTAGGCACCTTATACCTAACACAATTGGCCCAATAATTGTAACCTCGACATTTCAGATACCAAATGCTATATTTTTTGAATCTTTTTTAAGCTTTATAGGTCTGGGTGTATCAGCTCCAATGGCTTCATGGGGAGTATTGGCATCTGATGGCATAAGAGCTATAAGGGCTTATCCATACCTTATTTTCTTCCCTGCAATTTTTATATGTATAACTATGCTATCTTTTAACTTTGTTGGTGATGGGTTGAGAGACGCATTTGACCCAAGACTGAGAAGGTAGGTATTTCTAAACTTGAACGAATTACTTAAAGTAACGAATTTAAAAACATACTTTTACACACTTGCCGGAACGGTTCAGGCTGTTAGAGGGATTGATTTCAGCTTAAATAAAGGTGAAGCATTAGGAATTGTTGGTGAATCAGGTTGTGGTAAGACTGTGACTGGTTTATCTATTATGCGACTCATTAGCTTTCCACCAGGTAAAATAGTAGATGGACGGATTGAATTTAATAATACAAATATCCTTAATCTAAACGAGAAAGAAATTACAACAATTCGAGGAGATAAGATTTCAATGATTTTTCAGGATCCAATGTCTTCGCTTAATCCAGTTTTAACAATTGGTGATCAAATGATGGAGCCTTTGATTGTTCATAAGAACTACAGTACTTCTAAAGCATGGAATAGAGCACTCGAGCTTTTAGACCTTGTTAAAATTAAAGGTGGAAGTAACATGCTTCGAAGATATCCGCACGAATTTTCCGGCGGAATGCGACAGAGAGTAATGATAGCAATGGCTTTATCGTGTGTTCCTCAAATAATAATAGCTGATGAACCTACAACTTCTCTTGATGTAACAGTGCAGGCTCAAATATTAGAGCTACTCAAAGATATAAGAGGTAAAATTGAGACATCTATAATTTTAATAACTCATAATCTTGCTGTGGTTGCAGGCTTGTGTGATAGAGTATTGGTATTTTATGCGGGGAAAATTGTTGAAGAAGCTTTTATTGATGACCTTTATAGTTCTCCACTCCATCCATATACAGTTGGACTATTAAAAGCTGTTCCAAGGCTTAATATTAGTTCAGAGGAAAAACTAAAAACCATTCCAGGGTTACCACCTGATCTTATTTCTCCTCCCAATGGTTGCTCGTTCCATCCAAGATGTGAATATGCGATGAAGATTTGTGCAAGAGAAGAGCCTCCTTTCTTTAATTTTAATAATTCAAGACGTACAGCATGCTGGTTATATTATGGAAAAAGAGATCTTAACAGTTAAGAACCTAAAAAAATATTTTTACTTTTATTCAGGCTCATTCTTTAAGAAAAAAAAGATTGCCATAAAAGCAGTTGATAGTGTAAATTTTAGCATAAATAAAGGAGAAACTTTAGGTGTTGTTGGAGAAACTGGCTGCGGAAAAACAACACTTGGCAGAACCATAGTAAAGCTTTATGAACCAGATAATGGGGAAATAATACTAAAAGGAATAAATATAACAAAATTAAATGACTTAGAAATGAAACCAATAAGAAAAATAATTCAGATGATTTTTCAGGATCCATACCTTTCCCTTGATGCGAGAATGACAGCTGGAGAAATTATTGCGGAGCCAATGAAAATTCATAAACTTTATGAAAATGAGAAAGAATTAAATGATAGAGTTAATGAATTATTAGGGCTTGTAGGCTTAAATGAGGAGCATAAAATCAGGTATCCGCATGAATTCTCAGGAGGTCAAAGGCAAAGAATAGGGATTGCAAGATCTCTCGCAGTTAATCCAGAAATCATTATTTGTGATGAACCAGTATCAGCTCTCGATGTATCAATTCAGGCTCAAATTATAAATCTCTTCGAGGATTTACAAGAAAAGTTTGGCTTAACATATATTTTCATCTCACATGATTTGTCTATGGTAAAGCATATTAGTACGAAAGTTGCAGTTATGTATCTTGGTAAAATTATCGAGCTTGCAGATAGCTTAGACCTTTATAAAAACCCGATTCACCCGTATACTAAAGCTTTAATTTCTGCTGTTCCCCTCCCTGATCCAAAATTAGAGAGAAAGAGGAAAAGAATAATTCTCCCTAAAGATATAGGAGAAGAGAGCAGTATATCAGCTGGTTGTAGATTTATCGGAAGGTGCAATATAAGCAAAGAAATATGCAAAGAAACTGAACCACCGCTTATTGATAAGGGATGTTCTCATTTTGTAGCATGCCACCTTCTTTAACTTTAAATCTTTTCTCTTTATCTCATGGCATTTCTGCCACAACACAAGTATGAAAATAATATCTTTAATCCTTTTGTATGCTTCTTATATAAGTAAATAGTCTAAATTCAATCTTTTTACCAAATATAATTTTGGAGTTATTATTTTCGGAGGAAAATTTTAAAAAGAGGCGATAAATCTTGCAAATTTAGATACCATAGCATCTATAAGTAAAATTTTATATTTATATCAAATTATGTTATTATTTAAACAAAATGTTTAG
>JBPOJC010000013.1:0-136755 GCA_052034135.1 Caldisericota bacterium
AATTGTGCTCCTATGTATAGTATTAAAGATCTCTGGATGAGCTTTTGTTAGAGCTTCCTGTAAAGTTCTGATACAAAATTCATTATCCAGTGTAATGGATGTGAAATGGATGAGAACAAATCTACTAAACCAGTCCCCAATAGGTAGCTATTATTTCTTCTGTTTTCCATCCTTCCTGGTCAGTTATTAAGATTCTCTTACCAAAATAATTGTTTAATAGAAATTTATAATAGCTATCATTGATATTGTATGAGAGTGAAACAAATCCATCTTTACTTCTCCTTAAATTAAATTTGATTAGCTCTTTCTTTTTCCCAGTCCACTCACCCTTTAAAATATTTACAATTTTTTCCTTTATTTTATCTTTTTTCTTCTTCCATTCTTTTTCAGTAAAGTTTTCATTCTTTAATTCCTCTTTTAAATTCTCAAGGTCATTCAAAGCTGTTTTAATATACTTCTCTAAACCTCTTAATTGACCTATAAAGAGTTTCTCACTTTTGTATAGAATAACTGTTCTTTTCTTCCCCCATATCTCCTTTACGGTTCTTAATGAAAGAATCTCTTTTCCATTAACAGTTACTTTAGAGTAAGAGGAAAGCGGAACTTCAATTAAGTCCTTATGAGGGAAAGGTGAAATAGAGGCAACATAATGAATTTTACCAGAATCAATTTTGCTGAATGCAACCTTTGAATTGTTACCCTTATCAAAGACTATTGTTAAATCTTTAAGTTCTAAGTTTATTTCCTTAAACTTATTAAGAATTTCTGGCAAATATTCCTTAAATAGGGAACTATCATTTATGTTACCTTGATAAACCTTGGAGCTTAATGGAATGAAGAATTCTCTTTCTACTAATAGAGCAAGAGAAAATTGGCGAAGGTCATTTCTCTTTTGTTTATTGTGTCCCCTTTTAGTTAAAGAGGATCTTTCATTTGCAGTATCAATAAAGGTAAAGAAGTTTGTTGTATCATAGAATAAGGTATCAAGAGTAATATTGTATTTATTGATAAGAGCAACTGTTAGATCTTTCTCAATTCCTTCTATCATACTATCTGTAACAGTATCCATCTGATCCCAGAAGTGCTGACTTGTTAACTTATTGGGAGAAAAATTTGCAATTTCAGGTAGAGTTGTTTCCTTACTCCATGATGAGAAACTTCTCTTACTTTTTGAGACCAAAGCTCTGTAAATAGAAGCTAAAATTATAGTTTCTGAAACTTTAAGTCCATCTCTCTTTTGAGATGGGAGATATTTATCCAAGATATATGGGAGACCAACTTCATTGGAAAGTTTCCATAATGCTAATGTTGAACCATGAGAGAAGGACTTTAATTTCTTTTTTAAAGCTTTTTCTTCAGAGTTTAAATCTTTCTCTTCATATTTATCTTTCTCTTTTAACTTGTTAAGTTTTTCAAGTAATGTTTCTGCTTTACCAAGATAAGCTAAAACAATTGGTTTTGGTTTACCATTAATTCTTTTTGACTGTACTATATACCAATACTCATGCCCCTTACATTTCTTCTTCTGTAATGTAGCCATGATGTTAGTATATACATAAATTTAAAAAAAATGTATTGCCTAAAACAAAGATTTGATGATAATTATTAACACAAAAATATTTTAATTTAAGTTGAAAGTAGGAAAGTCACGCTAGGTGTAATTCTTTGCCACTTATTTTTATAAAAACGCTTTTGATCTAATAATTCGGAAAATATTGGTATTGGATTAATTACAGTAATATTGATACCTAAATCAGACATAGCACATGCTAATTGATCAACGAAAGTAAATGTCGTTGGATCCTTTTTTGTTGGATAACTTTTTGTAATTATGCATATATCCTCCATTCCCGATATGTCTAACGATGATGTTTGTCAAAAATAATGCAATAGACAATAAATACTAACTTTTTTATTGACATATACCTCGTTATACATTATAATGTATAACGAGGTGATGAGATGTCCATAGTATATCAAAGCAATAAAAAAACTGGTATTACATATGTCTATGAAAATCAGGCTTATTGGGATAAGAAGAAAAAACAGTCCAGATCCAGAAGAAAACTTGTCGGAAAACTGGATCCTGAAACAGGAGAAGTTATACCTACAAGGATATATATTAAACATACAGAAATAGTAAATCCAAATATACTAAAATCTGGACCAGTACCGATAACAAAAACAAAAAGAAGCTTCTATGGTGCAAGCTACCTGTTTGATCAAATAGATAAACTTACAGGTGTTTCCGCTGATTTGAAAGATTGTTTCCCAGATAGCTATAAAAAGATACTGTCTATTGTGTACTTTCTCATTTTAGAAGAAAACAACTCTCTTAGTCGTTTCTCTCACTGGCAAAAACTACATATCCATCCTTATGGGGAAGACATCCCATCACAGAGAAGCAGCGAACTGTTCCAATCCATCGAAGAAGAGGAGAGAATGGCTTTCTTTAAGAAACAAGGTAAGAGACGAATAGAGAATGAATACTGGGCGTTTGACATAACAACAATCTCAAGTTATTCCGATGTACTGAAACAGGTCAAGAAGGGCAAGAACAAGGAGAATGACAGGTTGCCTCAATTGAATCTGGCGCTTCTCTTCGGTGAAGAATCAGGACTTCCATTTTATTACCGCAAACTACCGGGAAACATAACTGATGTCAAAACAGTAAGACAGCTGGTACAGGAGTTTGATCTCCTTGGTTATAAAAAGGTTAGTGTGATACTTGACAGAGGATTCTATAGCAAGAGTAATATCGATGGATTATTTAAACATCACCAGAAATTTATCATCGGTGTCAAATTAGGACTTACATATGTGAAGAAAATCCTTAATGAAGAAAAGGAAAACCTGAAGCGTTGGTCCAATCTGCAGACTCAGTTTGGAACCTATGGTCTTTGCAGGACTATCGAATGGGAATACGAACAGGAACGACCCTATAAGGGTGATATCAAGAAAGATAGGAGAAGAGCTTACCTGCTACTCTATTATAATCCTGAGAAAGCAGCCAAAGATCAGGTAGAGAGAAATGATTATCTGACAGTTCTGTATAAAGAACTAAAAGAAGGAAATATACACGATTATCATATCAAGGATTATGACCGTTATTTTGAAGTACAGGAGACACCGAAAAAAGGTATAAAGATCAAACCAAGAGAAGAAGTGATATCAGAAGAGGCAAGTTATGACGGATATTTTGCACTGCTTTCGAATGAAGTCAAGGATCCTTTCGTTGCTTTATCCCTTTATAGAAGTAAAGATATTGTTGAGAAAGCTTTCGGAAACCTTAAGGAGAGATTAAACTTTCGTAGATTGCAGGTTTCTTCTGAACTGTCTCTAAATGGAAAGCTATTTGTTGAATTCATTGCGCTTATTTATCTATCCTATGTAAAAAAGAAGATGCAAGAAGCGAAGCTTTTTGAAACATGGACACTTCAAAATCTTTTAGATGAATTAGATACCATTGAACTACTGGAAATACCCGGGTATGGACGTATCTTAGGAGAGATCACTGAGAAACAGAAGGAGATTTATCAGTCATTAGGAATAAATCCACCCTCGTTATAAATTACGGGAATTTAGGATATATCTTTAAGACTTGATAATTTATTTTGCAGAGTCTTTCTCCTTATCTAAAAGATTTATCGCATTCTTGTAAGATATTATTTCATATTTTGGGTTTATTACTTCCTTTATTAGCCATTCATACCAGTCCTTGTATACCTTATAAGCGTTGCAATAATGTGCATCATGAAAAAGCACTACTAGAAAATTTAAGCTTTCCTTCTCAGCTTTAGATATAATTTCTATAGTTTCTTCTTTTGCTTTTGATAAATTATATGGTAAGTAAGTATCCATAATACAAAGTGGAAACTCCCACATATTTTCTATTTTGTATGGATTTTTTATTAGATATCCCTTTTTTTTATCAAATTCACTAGTATCGAATAAATATCCAACTTTTGAAAGTTTTGTAAAAGTATATTTATCAAAACGAACGTAATGCATTCGTACACCAAAATTGTCTTGTTTTGTTATATCTTTAAATTTTTTATATTCATTTTTCATATTATCTAAACTTTTAAAATCACATCCATGTACTCCTGTCTCAAAACCATTCCTTTCGAGCATTTTAATGTATGGCACCGCAAATTTGGTATCATAGGACATACCTAAACATTTGTCCATACCAAAAAAATAAGTAGCTCTAACATTATTTTCTTTATCAAATTGCATCAGCTCTTTGATATAATTCATCTTTTTGATAAAAGGTGTCTTAACTCTTAATAGCCATTCTTTTACAGTAACCCTACCCGAAAGCAATTCTAAATTACTACGAAGCAATAATTTAGGAATTATTAAATCTTTGAAAAAATGCTCTCTTGGATATAAATGATCAACATCATGTGAAATAATGAATTTCACTACTATAACCTATTTTAAGAATAAAGAACTTTGACATTAAAAATTATCATCTTTGCCTCTTCTGCTTATATCTTCTTAATTTCTTAAATTTACCTATTTCTATATAGTATAAATAAAATTTTTGTAAAGTTTAAGTTTATTAAATTAAAATTGAATAATTAAAGATTTTTATTCTGCTGTTCAATTCGAAAAATATCAATCAAAAATATATTTTCTCCTGACTTTATTGCTTAGCATACAAAGAACTTCATAATTAATAGTTCCAAGAATATTTGCAATTTCATTTATACTTTTATAACTGTTAAAACTGTTACCAAATATTGTTACTTCATCTCCCGGCAATGCATCTATCTCTGATACATCTATCATACAAGAATCCATACATATATTTCCAACAACCGAAGCTTTTTTACCTTTTACTAAAACATAGTCACGATTGGATAATAATCTTGAATATCCCTCTGCATAGCCAATATCAATAGTTGCTATTTTCTTGTCTTCTAATAACAAATAACTCCTTTCATAGCTTACAAAATCGCCAGCTCTTAATTGTTTGATTTGAATTATTGTGCTTTTTAGTTCCATAGCTGGTTTGAATCGTAGATTTGTACCAATATAATGAAAACCATATAACAATATACCTGGTCGAATCATATCCAAATGCATGTTTGGATATTGTAAAATAGCTGCACTATTGCAACAATGACGCAACCCTATATCATAACCTTTTGATACAAGATAGTCCGTTATTATTTTAAATATATTAAATTGCAATTCTGTAAAATTACTATGTAGCTTATCTGATTCAGCAAAATGAGTAAAAAAACCAGTAACCTTTAAGTTTGGCAACATAAAAACTCTTTTTATTTGATTAATACATTTTTCAATATCATTAGTATCATGACAATAAAAGCCAGTACGAGACATACCAGTATCTACCTCAATATGAATTTTTGTTTGGTTATTTAATTTGTTTATTTTTTCTGCATATTGATATGAAAAAACCGCTTGAGTAAGATTATATTGATTCAATAAATAAATCTGATCGAGTTTAGTATACCCCAAAATGAGAATTTCACCTTTAATACCTGCTCTTCTTAGTTCAATTGCTTCTTCTAAACATGCAACTGCAAAATATTGAATATCATTTTTTTGCTGTAACTCTTTTGAAACTTCTACAGATCCATGTCCATAAGCATTTGCTTTAACAACAGCCATTATCTTACACTTATTACTTATAATATTACGAATTAAATTACAATTCTCTGAAATTTGTTTTAAATTAACAATTATATATGTTCCTTCAGTTGACATAATTTATGGCTACCTCTACATATTACAAAAAACTACAATCTAAAAACACAAGTTCACCTCTAAATAATCGATTATTAAATCTAAATATGATATTCATTTCATACACACCATAAAAATTAAAAACTATTGATGTTTATGATTATTTAAATCTAAATATTCTGATAACATATAGATTTGTACGATTCTTCCAAGTAATGGGTAAGATAAATTAGAAATATTTGCTTCTTCGGCAATAAACTCTTGTTGTTTACAATAATCTAATGCACGATTTGTTAATTCGAGCTTGCGAACATCATCTTCAGTAGACCACTTGATAACATTTCCCGTGAATAAAGATTTATTGAATAGCTTTCTCCCAAAAAGTCGGAACATTTTCTTTCCATAATCAATAAACTGAAAAAGAATATCCCGTATGATTAAAGGAATTTCGTTAGAGGCTGTAGTTCCATAGCATGTAGGTATCTTTGCTATAGCTGGATTTGCTTTAGTAGTTATATCGCGCATTGAATTGTAAAAAAAGCGTTTGTACCTTGGAAGATTATATGAGTATCGGACCAATTCAAGCTCCCAAAGGGGGGAATAAGATGGAATTTTTGATGAAAAAGTATTAATATGAATAACCATTTTTGAACCATTTAGATAATAATAAAAATTATCATAACTTTGCGTATTAGTTGCACCTACAAACTTGTTAATACCTTTTAACATTCTTTTTTTAAGCAAATTATTTGCATTTATCAACTTCTTTCCACAAAAATAATTTTCTTTAATATATTGTATTCTTTGATCATAAAATTTCATAACATTAGTGTCTTTTTTATTATAAAATGGTAAGTCCTGTTGCCACCACCAATCTTTATGCATCGGTCCACCATCACCAGAAAGATAGCAATTGTAGCCATTATTCGCTCTATTAATTATAAAATTAATAATATTCATATCTCCATCAGTTAGAAACGGGATAATTCCCTGCGAGAAATCAAATAAAGAATAGATATAATCTTCCGTTATGTTAGGTTTTGTTGTTTTAATTACTTCTTGTTTATTGCCAGCAGCTTTAGCAACTCTTTTAGATACAATTATATCTTGATCTTTTTCATTATCTCCACTTATAAAAGTATCAACAGGAATGTAGTTGTTAAGGCAAGCAAAAACCATTCTACTATCATATCCACCTGTCAAAGACAATGTTACTTTTAATTCTGATAATGCGTAAGCCATTTCTTTGAAGAACTCATTTACATCAGAAATTGAACTTTTTTTATCGATACCACCAATTCCTTTTTCAATAATATGAATAATACCCTGATCATAAATATATACTTTATCATTGTCAGTTAGTTTTATGCCTTTTAGAAGTGTTTTTCTAAAATAAACTGCTCCAAGAGAAAAAAATTCACAAAGTGAATCAATGTCAAATGAATTTACTTTATTCGTTTTTGCTACTTCAAGAAAGTTAGAGCCAATCGCTTTATCTCCAATAAAAAAACAATGCATGTTGCTATTATCTGTAAATAAAATTAACTTTCCATCTGAATATTCAATAATGCATGAAAATGCTCCAAATAACTCTATGAAAGGTATTTTCCCACTATCAATATATTTTTTAATAAAATGTGTAACGCTTTCCTTGCCTGCTTTTTTACCACGCATCCAAAGAATGCCACGATAATACACATTTAGATTGCCGAATTCAATTTTTTCAAAACCATCATAATTAATTATGCCTTTATTATATGACAATAACAATTTCTTCCTCCTTTATTATCCTTCAATCTATACACTTTAATTAATTATATGAATAAACCTAACTTTTTATTAATATTAATTTTAAAAAATAATTAATCATTTCTGCATAAACTTTATCGGCATTAAAATGGTCATTGTAAGCTCTAAGTGCACCATCGGAAGCTTGCTTTAGCTTTTGAGGATTGGAATAAAGGTCAAGAATGATATTTGCGAATTCACCTGAATTATTTTCATTGTAATGAAAAACACAATTATAAGGTTTAAGGAAATCATTTATGTATCCATCTAAACAGGTGAGTATTGGTAAACCTCCTGAGAGATATTCTGCACCCTTATTGGGTATTGTATTTTTAAAATCAAATCTATTTCTGTAAGGAATTATCCCAACTGAACCAATTTCTAATAGTGCATAAATTTTATTTGCATCTACCCAGCCTGGGAAAATTACATTTTTACACTTCCATGCAATACTTTTATAATATTCTAAATTTTCTCCTGCTCCACAGAGAACAAATTTAATTTTATTAGTTTTGTCCCCAATTTCCTTTGCTGCTTTGATAACTGTATCAAGATCAATAACAGTTTTAGAGCCAATTGAACCAAAGAAACATACAATAAAATCTCCATTGTTTTTGCTAATTCCATAATTTTTCCAAAAAGAATAGGATTCAGCTAATTCTTCTTGTGTGGGATTTAATTTTTTATATGCGAGATGAAAAACTCTATCAAGTTCTTTATTCTTTCTATTTGAAATGTTTTGATACCAGTTTAAGCAAAATGGCAACATTGATATAACTGCTGTGGCATTTTTAAAAATATAATTCACATAGAAGTAGAGGGGAGATATTAAAAATTTAGCAATTGGTCTAATAGGTTTTAACACTACTTCTACAAATGCTTCAGGCCACATATCACGAACATCCACTACAACAGGTATATTATGCCTTTTAGCATATTTTACAGCTTCATAGGAATGAAAAATATCAGGGTAAGAAGTTAAAATCAAATCTGGCTTTTGCTCCTTTTTCGTCAATTTAGCAAATTTTTTCGCAAATTGAAAATGGTTAATAACACGCATAAAGCTATAATTCTTATAATAAGGTATTGTCTTAATAAAGTAAATTACATAATTCTTTTTTAACTTAATTTTTGTATCTTTATTAAAGTTTTGTTTTTTATATTGATGGGAATAGGTGGATTTCCATAAAAAAACTTCATGACCATTATGTTGAAGTGTATCAGCTATAGTATGAGTTCTGCCTAATCTTATATTTTTATTAATTATAGGACTTTCTTCGTGAATTTTTATTAGCCATATTCTCATCTTATCTTCTTCATAAAAAATATTTTTATATCATTTATTAAATAATTAATAATAAAATTGCAAATTTTCAAATATTGTCAATATGTATTTCTTGTTTCATTTGTATCAATAAATTTTATTGGCTACTAAAATAAAGTTTAAAGTTTGTTATAATAAAAAATCAAATTGTGTAAAATTATTGGCTAAATAATTGAAGAATATGAAAAGTCAAAGACTCAAACGTATTATGGATATAGCAGGAGCTTTTGTTGGTTTAATTCTGATAGCTCCATTTATGTTTATAATAAGTTTGTTAATATATTTTTCTATGGGAAGACCTATATTTTTTAGACAGGTCCGACCAGGACTAAATGGTAAACCATTTGTTATTTATAAATTTAGAACTATGCATGATTTAAGAGATATAGATGAAAATCTTCTGCCAGATGAGAAGAGATTAACTACTATTGGAAAACTTTTAAGAAAATTTAGTATTGATGAATTGCCAGAACTTTTTAATGTATTAAAAGGAGATATGAGCTTAGTAGGACCTAGACCATTACTTACAGAGTATCTCGATCGCTATAATATTGAACAGGCAAGGAGGCATGAAGTTAAACCAGGAATGACTGGCTGGGCTCAAGTAAATGGTAGAAATGCAATTTCCTGGGAAGAGAAGTTTAAATATGATGTCTGGTATGTAGATAATTGGAGCATATTATTGGATTTTAAAATTTTGCTCTTAACAATTGTAAAAGTTTTAAAATTTGAAGGAATTAATGCAAGAGGTCATGCAACAATGCCAGAATTTAAAGGAGAGTAAATTATATCAGATGAATAATAGTAAGAGAAAAGCTAAAATTACTGCAATTTGTTCATATTTACCTGAGAAAGTATTAACCAATGAAGATTTAGTAAATGAATTTGAGGATTGGAGTATTGATAAAATCTACGATAAAACAGGAATAAAAGAAAGACATATTGCAGATGATAACGAATGCGCATCTGATCTTGGAGTTGTAGCTGCTAAAAGATTATTCAATGAAGGATTATGTAAACCTGAGGAAATTGATTTTCTTCTCTTCTGCACTCAAAGCCCTGATTATTTTCTTCCAACCACAGCTTGTTTAATTCAAGATAGACTTGGTTTACCTAAAAGTTGCGGAGCATTTGATTTTAATTTAGGTTGTTCTGGATTTGTATATGGATTAAGTCTTGCAAAAGGATTTATTGAATCAAACCTTGCAAATAAAATTTTATTAATAACAGCTGAAACTTACTCAAAATATATTCATCCAAAAGATAAAAGTGTAAGAACAATTTTCGGAGATGGTGCAGCTGCTACATTAATTGAAGCAGTTGAATCTAATAATGAATTTATTGGACCATTTGTATTTGGAACAGATGGAAGTGGAGCAGAGAATTTGATTGTTCCTACAGGTGGTTTAAGGCAGAAAAGAGATTCAAATTCATGTATAGAGTATACTGATAAATCAGGGAATGTCCGCTCTAAAGATAATTTATATATGAATGGTGTTGAAATCTATAATTTTACCTTAGGAACTGTCCCATCTGTTTTCAATTCTCTTCTAAAAAAAAGTGGTTATTCGATAGATGAAATTGACTATTTTGTTTTCCACCAAGCAAATAAATTTATGCTTGAAGCTTTAAGGAAGAAATTAGGTATTTTACCTGAGAGATTTTATAATAATATAGAAAATATTGGAAATACTGTATCATCAACAATACCAATTGCATTGGAGGAATTAATTAAAGAGAATAAATTAAAAGAAGGAAACAAAGTAATGTTAATTGGCTTTGGAGTTGGTTACTCCTGGGCAGGAACAATAATAACTTTATAAAGGAGGACAAATGAGTAAAGAAGAATTTCTGAAAAGTATGGCAGAAATATTAGAGTTAGATGAGGTTAACGAAAATTTAGAATTAGATGATGATATTTGGAATTCATTATCGATAGTTTCAACTATAGCTCTTATTGATGAAAATTTTAACATTACAATAAGTGGAGATTTATTAAATAATTGTAAAACAATCGGAGATCTATGGAAACTCATAGAAGAAAAAATAAATCATTAAAATGTTAAGAACTACATCAGAAAATGTAGAAATAAAAGGAATTGTTAGTGCTGTACCTAAAAACAAGGTTAACAATTTTGACCTTACTAATCTGTTTGAAAAAGAAGAATTAGAAAAAACCATTAAATTAACAGGAGTAAAAAGTAGACATATAGCAACTGAACAAATTTGCACTTCTGATTTATGTGTTGCTGCAGCAAAAAACTTATTAGATGATATTATTTGGGCTCCTGAAACGATTGATTGTTTGATTTTTGTATCACAAACTCCAGATTATATATTACCAGCAACTAGTTGCTCAATTCATCAAAGACTTAATCTTTCAAAAAACTGTGCTACTTTTGACGTTAATCTTGGTTGTTCGGGTTATGTTTACGGACTTTGGATTGCATCAAATTTGATGAGAAATTCAGAAATAAAAAGATGCCTTTTGTTAGTTGGTGATACTATTAATCGTACTGTTTATCCAAAAGATAAAGCAACATCACTACTTTTTGGCGATGCTGGAAGTGCTACAGCTTTAGAACAATCTCATAATTCTGAATCACTTTATTTTGTTTTGGGAACTGATGGTTATGGAGCTAATAATTTAATTATACAAGGGGGGGGTTTCCGAAAACCTTATTATTTAGAGTATGATGAAGCAAAAAAACATCTCTATATGAATGGTGAAGAAATTTTTAATTTTACAATCCAAGTTGTCCCTGGCATGATTGAAGATTTGTTAAAATATGCACAATTAGATAGAGAAAATGTTGATTATTTTGTTTTACACCAAGCAAATGAATTTATTATAAAACATTTAGCAAAGAAAGCTAAAATTTCTATTGAAAAGGTTCCAATTACTTTAAGTAATTTTGGAAATACAAGTTCTGCATCTATACCACTTACAATCTCTTCAGCCTTTTCTAAAGATTTATCAGAAAATAAACGAAAACTTATCATGTCTGGATTTGGTGTGGGATATTCATGGGCTTCAGTATTAGCTGATGTTGGCCCATTGGAATCTATAAAATTAATAGAGGTATAAAATGCATTTTAATCCTTATTCTTTAGAAGGTAAAACAATAATTGTCACTGGTGCATCATCTGGTATTGGCAGAGAATCAGCAATTATTTTTAGTAAGCTTGGAGCAAAAGTTATTCTTGTTGGAAGAAACGTTGAAAGACTTAATTTAACCTTACAAAACCTTGAAGAAAATAATCACTCAATGTACGAGTTTGATTTAACAAATCTCGACGAAATACCTGCCTTTATTAAAAAGGTTGCTAAAGAGCAGGGAGTATTATCTGGATTATTCCATTCAGCTGGTATTGAATCTATTATGACTCTTAATATGATTGATAGTTCCCGGATTGAATCAATGTTTAAGATAAATACTGCTTCTTCCATAATGTTAATAAAGGGGATGAGTAGTAAAGAAGTTCGATCACCAAATCAGGTAAGTATTGTTATAATGTCTTCTGTTGCTGCTCTTACTGGAACCAGTGGTCGTTCAATTTATTCTTCGAGTAAAGCAGCTATTGATGGTGCAATAAGATCTCTTGCTTGTGAGCTTGCACCAAAAAGTATTCGGTTAAATTCTATAGGTGCTGGAACTATACAAAATACTGGTATGTTTTCAAAATTTATTGCAAAACTTCCTGAAAATAAACTTAATGAAGATAAAAGCAAATACTTATTTGGATTTGGTTTACCTGAAGATGTAGCATACGCCGCTGCATTCCTTCTTTCAGATGCTTCAAAATGGATAACTGGCACAACATTAATTGTAGATGGTGGCTATACATGTCAATGAATAAAATAATTATTATTTTATAAATAAAGGAGGTGGATAATTGAGGAAGCTTATAGTCATTGGTGAAGGAGGCTTTGGAAAAGAGGTAACTTGCTGGGCAAAACAATGTAAAGAATATGGTAGTGAATGGCTACTTGAGGATTATATCGATATAGGCTCAGAAAAAAGGGAGAACTCTTTTCAATCTGATGAGGTTTTAGATAAAATCGAAAAGTATAAGCCTCTCTCTGATTTTGTGTTTTCAGTAGCAGTTCAATCCCCAAAGATTAAACTACAAATCGCAGATAATTTTATAAGTAAAGGGGTAACCTTTATAAATTTGATACATCCTACAACTGTAATTGGTGAAGATGTTAATTTAGGCATTGGATGCATTCTGTGCCCTTATGTTGTCCTTTCTTCTAATTTAATGATAAATAATTTCGTTATCTTCAATACATACTCATATGCAAGCTATGATTCTGAAATTGGTGATGGTTGCACAATAAATCCGCATTGTGGTGTAATGATTTCTGCTAAATTAGGAAAAGGTGTTTTTATGGGAAGCAGTTCTATTGTTTTTCCTCGTAAATCAGTTGGTAATTTTGCGTTTATTGGTGCGGGATCAGTTGTGCTAAATAATGTAAAGGAGAATGAAAAAGTTTTTGGGGTTCCAGCAAGAAGAATTTAAAGAACTAAATGAAAATATTATCGGGGTTGGCATTGATATTGAGCCGATTAGTAGATTTAAGAATATTTTCTCTATAATAAATAGCGGAAGACTGAATAAATTGTTTTATCCATCCGAAATAGAATATTGCAAATCTTCACATTTCCCCGAGAGGGAATTAGCAAAGTTTTGGTGCTTAAAAGAAGCCACAGTAAAAGCATTTTCTGGCATTTGTGAATTGAATATTTTTGATGTAGAAATAAAAAATTTATATCCAGTAAGTGTAATATTTCATTCAAAAGACGAAATAATTACCAACGAAAATTATAAAATTTATGCTTCTTTTTCAATAGCAGAACGAATAGTTATAGCAATCTCAATACTAGAATTATCTAAATTTACAATTAATGTATCTTATGTAGATTCGCAAATATAATAAAATTATAATTATGACTAAAATATTAATGTTTCAAAAATAGATAAGTAAAGAGGAGATTGATTTTAATTCAATGAAAAAAATTATAATAGTTGGTGCTGGTGGCTTTGGAAGAGAACTATATTCATGGATTTCTGATTGTAAAGAAATTAGAGAAAAATACATGATAAAAGGATTTATAGATGATAACAAAAATACTTTAAATAATTACCGAAAATATAGTGATATACCAATTATTGGAAGCATTAAAGACTATATACCATCAGAAGATGAATTGTTCGCTATAGGCTTAGGCTTACCAAAAGTAAAATTTAAATTAGTTAATATTCTTAGGAGTCGTGGTGCTGAATTTATATCTATAATACATCCGACTGCAGTTATAGGTAAAAATACTTCAATTGGTAAAGGGTCAATTATATGTCCAGGCGTAGTTATAGCTTGCGATATAACGATTGGTGAATTTGTAACGATAAATGTTAATTCAACGGTTGGACATGATGTTTCAATCGGAGACTTTACAACTTTAAGTGGTCACTGTGACGTAACTGGATTTGCTAAGCTTGAAATGGGTGTATTTATGGGAACTCATGCTTCTGTTTTACCTGGTATTACTGTTGGTGAATTTTCAACTATTGGTGCTGGCAGTGTTGTAATTAAAGACATAGAATCAAACGTAACATCTTTTGGTAATCCTGCAAAAATCATTAAAAAAAATAATATTGGAGAATAAAAAATGAATAAAATCACTATGTCTTCTGCTGAGTTAGATGAATCAGATATTCAGGCAGTGTTGGAAGTATTGCAGTCAGGAAGAATTGCTTTAGGACCAAAAGCTACTGAATTTGAAGAGAGCATTGCTAAATATGCTGGTTTAGAATATGCAGTTGCTGTTAGCTCTGGGACTGCTGGGTTACATATATTAGTAAGATCTTTAGGAATTGGTCCTGGGGATGAGGTATTGGTTCCTTCTTTTACTTTTGCATCAACTGTAAATGTTATTCTTTATGAGAGGGCTACTCCAGTATTTGTGGATATTGAGCCTGAAACATATAACATTAATACTACTGATTTAGAAAGAAAGATTACTAACAAAACAAAGGCAATTATCGCTGTGGATGTATTTGGTCACCCTGCAGAATGGGACGAGATATTAAGAATTGCAGAAAAGTATAATTTAAAAGTTGTTGATGATTCTTGCGAAGCAATAGGAGCTGAATATAGGGGTAAGAAACTGGGGCAATTCGGGGAGGGGGCATGCTTTGCATTTTACCCGAATAAACAAATCACCACAGGAGAGGGTGGAATTATTGTTACTAATAATCCAGAAATAGCAAAAATAGCTATGAGCCTACGAAATCAGGGTAGGGATGATATGAATGCATGGCTTCACCATGATAGATTAGGATATAATTACAGAATGGATGAAATGTCTGCTGCTCTCGGAGTATCGCAGCTTAAGAGAATTGATTCATTCTTAGCAAAGAGAGAGAAAGTTGCAAATATGTATACTGAGAGACTAAAGAAATATTCATGGGTAAGAGCACCTATTGTAAAACCTTATGTAAAAATGAGCTGGTTTATATATGTGGTTACTTTGGCAGAGGGACTGAACAGGGATTTAGTTATGAAGGAGATGGAGAAAGAAGGAATACCTACAAGGGGATATTTCTCTCCGATTCATTTGCAGCCTTATGTAAGAGAAAGACTTGGCAATCGGAAAGGAGAACTACCAATTACTGAGGATATTTCTAATAGGACTCTTGCACTGCCGTTCCATAATAATTTGAGCAAGGAAGAGGTGTCTGTTGTTGTGGAGACACTAAGGAAGGTAGTGGAGAGGAGGGGATAAAAGATGGTCTGGATCCCCAATTAAGTTAGGGATGACAGTTGTGTAGATTTTGGGGTTGACAGTTGTGTTGAGTTCGGGGATGACAGAGGCGGTCATTCCCGCGATTCTTCTTGTCATTCCCATGAAAATGGGAATCCAGGAATAAAAAGAAGGATAGATCCTCGATAGAAGAATTCGAGGATGACAAGAAACAGACAGGAATGTCTATTCTACAAAAAAATGATTAGATGAGGAGATTCTTCGCTTCGCTCAGAATGACGGTGCGTGGCACTGAGATTCCTTAGGACATGTGCGAAAATACCGCACTTCAGAAAGACAAGCTAAATGTCATTCCCGCGAAAGCGGGAATCCAGGGGAAAAAAGAATATAGATCCCCGATAAAGACATTCGGGGATGACAGTTGTGTGTAATTGAGGATGACAGTTTTTAGTTTGGATCCCCGATAAAAGATTCCAGGGATGAGAGTTGTGTGGAGTTCAGGGATGACAAATACTGAGATTCTTAAGGACGTATGCGAGAATTCCGCACTTCAGAATGACGGTGCGTGGCACTGAGATTCCTCAGTAAGAGTGCGAAAAGACCGCACCTCAGAAAGACACCCTTCCTCCTCTTCCTTTACAGAAAAACTCCAAGGCAAGCTTAGAAGTTGAACACTACTACTAATTGGAGTAAAATCATTACTAATAAAAGGGTTTTAAAATTGAGAGATTTATAAATCCTTTGCCGTTTGAAAGTAAGGAGTAATGTAAGTGAAAGATTTAAGCAGAGACAAGCTTGAAGAGATAAAAGATATAATCATTAAAGTGTTAAAAAAGCATAATGTAAAGAAGGCTGCTATCTTTGGTTCGGTAGCAAGAGGAGAAGCCACTGAAGAGAGTGATATAGATATAGTAATTGAATTTGAAGGTAGAAAAAGTCTGTTAGACCTTGTAGATTTGAAACTGGAACTTCAGGAATTATTGGGGAAAAAGGTGGATGTTATTACCTATAATTCTATTAATCCACTACTTAAGGAACAAATACTAAACGAACAAAAAATACTTCTGTGAAAAAAGATGCAGTAATATTCTTAGAGCATATATTAGAATGTATTAATTTAGTTGAAGAATATACTGAAAATAATACATTAGAGGATTTCTTTAGCTCAATACAACTTCAGGATTCAATTATCCGTCGAATAGAAATAATTGGTGAAGCAGTTAGAAATATTCCAGAGGAAATAAAGTATAAACATCCAGAAATACCATGGAAGGAAGTAGCGGGTATGCGATCAATTTATGCTTCTTTATAGAATTGCAGAAATTCTTCTCTGGATACATTTATTTGATTACATATAGTTCTAAGTGTAGAACCTTTGATTCTTTTATGATTTGGGATTGTTAAAGGTGTTTTTGAACCATCATCATTGAATCGTACCATTGAAATATGATTACCTTCTCGGACAATGGTAAAGCCTAATTTCTCAAGTGTTTTTATTACTTTTTACTTTGGTGCATCTTTGGGAAAATTCTTTAAACAGAAACTTCTGCAACAAAAGCTTCAAGAATATTATAAGAATCTATTACATCATCTGAGAATGTCTCAATATGAAATTTAATTGCAGATTTAACATCTTCAACAGCTTCTTCGTATGTATCACCTTCACCGATAACAACACCTTTTATTCCAACGGGATATGCTACATAGCCATCTGGATGTTTTTCAACAACAATTTTTATTTCTCTCACTCTTTCCCTCTATTTATATTTTTTTTAAACACTCACATATGTATAAAATTTATTATGTAATTATTTTTTTATTTGTATAAATTATACATCAATTTATATCTTACCAATTAATATTATTTTGATTTGTTTGTGGAAAGTGTTTGTTGAGAAAGCGAAGAGAAATACAGAGATTCTTCGCTTCGCTCAGAATGACCCCAATCGTCTTCTTGAGAGAGCATATTATTATTTTACGACCGAAGGATCTCCTTTTCTCAGAAATGCAAAAATGAGGAGATTCTTCAGGACGTGTGCGAGAATACTGCACTTCAGAATGACAGCGCATGGCACTAAGATTCCCTCAGGGCGTGTGCGAAAATACCGCACTTTGGAATGATGGGGGACAGGGCACGGATATACCCTCGTGACGGATGCAATAACGCTGCACTTTGGAATGACAGCAGGCGCGTTACGGAGCATACTACCACGAATTGCAGAATTTTACGCCTTGCAAGAGTTTTAAAGACGGAGGTTTATTTGTAACAAGATAAAGAAAAACGAGAAGCATGAAGCAATAAAGTTGATAAACGAAGTAGTGAATATATAATAGAGTTGATCGAAATATTTAATGCTGAAAATGTAATTTATTAATAACAAAAATACAGCTAAAAGGGAGAGGAGAGATAAGTTAAACTCATGGATAATAAAATAACTTTGGAGCAAGCAGAGCAATTGGTGGCACAATTAACATTACAGGAACAAATTAAACTAATAGCACATATGAGTGAATGGTTAAGTAAAATGGGTTTATCAGAGAAATCTGAAGAAATTTGGCGACAAAGTTATGCCACACAAGTGGGAGCATTTCTGAAGATGAGCGAAGAAATGGCAGCTGAAACTATAAGAGAAGTGGACTCAACAGAAGACATTCGTCAAATACGTGAGGAGAGAACATTAAGACTATGACTGAGCAATGCATAGATGCCAGTATTGCGGTCAAATGGGCAGTAAAAGATGAACCTTTTCGTTCTAAGGCACATGAACTTCTCAGAGATGCTGGAATAAATGGAATTAGACTTATTGCACCACCAATTTTTATCAGCGAAATAGATAGTGTCATTAGAAAACGTGTTTTTGATAAAAAAATGATAGCTATTGAGGCATAGAAAGCATATGCTATTCTGGATTTAGCACCTGTAGAGATTGTAAATATAATCTGTGTTCGACAACGTACCCGCGAGATAGCAGAGCAGTTTAACCAGCGATTCGTTTATGATGCCACGTATGCTGCGCTTGCTGAATTGCGTAATTGTGAATTTTGGACTGCGGATAAAACTTTTTATGATGAGGTAAAAACAAAATTGACATTCGTAAAATATCTTCCAGATTATCCATAATTCTAAGGGAGCTTATACAGTAACCAACAAAATATACTTAGAGGAATTATAGGTAGTCTGAATAGAAAATTCTGCAAAAGATATTACAACTCTCTCCTGTCACTCTGAGGGAGCGTATTTAATGTTCATACAACTTATAGTTACTGGGATTTAATTACTACTGTTAAACATCCAATTATGCAAGGAAAGGAACTTGAAATAAAAGAAACTTTGCAATCTCCAGATGAAGTGAGGAGAAGTCGTATAGATGCAGAAATATATTTATTTTATAAATCAACAGATTTAAATCAGTTTTTATGTGCTGTAGTGAAAAGAGAAATAAATGAAGGTTTCTTGGTTACGGCATATATAACTGGTAAAATTAAAGAAGGTGATAGAATATGGACCAAATGAAAGTTTTTTATGATAAAAAAGGAAATACTTTAACTGTATGGTTTGGAAATCCTCAAGATGAATTTATAGCTGAGGAAACAGGTGAAGAAGTAATATTAATAATGGATAAAAATAGAAAAGTTATTGGTTTTGAGAAGTTGAATTTTATGATTCCTTCCCCTGAGAAGCTGGAAATTGCTTTTGAAGCAGTAAACGAATAAATATTTATGTCATTCCAAGCGATTGCGGGAATCCAGAGAGTTTTAGAAGTATGTTTAGAAATAAGGTCTGGATCCCCGATAAAAGATTTCGGGAATGACAGTGAAGGTCATTCCCGCGAAAGCGGGAATCCATGATTAGAAATTGGCCTGGATCCCCGATAAATACATTCGGGGATGACAGTTTTTACTTTGGATCCCCAATCAAGTTGGGGATGACAAAAAACAAACGATTCTGGATCCCCGATAAAAGATTTCGGGGATGACAGTTGTGTGGATTTCAGGAATGACAAAAAACAGACAGGAATGTCTGTTCTACACTGAAAAGACAAAAGAGGAGATTCTTCGCTACCGCTCAGAATGACGGAGTAGGTGTCATCCTGAGGAAGTGTATCTTCATTTTGCTTCGTAAGGATCTCCTGGTGTGTCATTCCCGCGAAAGCGGGAATCCAGTAAAAAAAAGAATATGGATCCCCGATAAAAGATTTCGGGAATGACAAGGACGGATACTGAAATTCTTCAGGACGTGTGCGAAAAAACCGCACTTCAGAAAGACAAAAAAGGAAGGGGAGCGTAAGCAACCGGAAGAACCTCTCCTCTTTTTCTTTTTTAAAGTTATACTTTTTAGTTTATCCAATCCAGTGCCAGGGGATAGCAACTATCTTTGAATGCATCCATCTTATAGAATCCCCTGCATATATGAGTATCCCTCTTACAGTCTCTGGATAGTCCTCAATAAAGGATAGCATATTTTTAATGTCATTATAAGTTGGATTTTTAGTAAATTTTACTTCAAATATAAATATCTTCCTACCTTGCTCTAAAACAAAATCAACTTCTTTCCCTGTAAATGCTCTCCAGTAGAATATATTTCCTTTTGGGTTCATTAGCTGCGCATAAACCTGCAAGTGGAGAAAAACCATTGTTTCAAAGAATCTACCTACTTCATTAGCATTTTCTAATTGGTCAAAACTCTTTTAGACTTACTTGAGAAATATCCAGGAACTCTTTTGATAATGTTTGATACTTCCAATAATTTTATATATCTGTAAACTGTAGGTTGGCTGATTCCTGAATCTTGTGCAATTCCTGTTTGATTCAGTATGTTTCCTGTCCTTATAGCTAAGGAATCCATAACTTTCTTAAAATCTATTAGAGATTCAATTTGCGATAAGTCTCGTAAATCTCTTTCAATGTAAGTCTTTATATAACTTTCCCACCAGAGAAGTATATCTCTTTCATTCTTAATATGTATTAGTGGTGGCATAAAACCTTTAAATATAAACGGCAAGGGGTCAATTACTTCTAAGGTTTGACCATCAACTTTAAAATTTTCTTTTAAAAGTAAAGAAAAATTTCTCTCCCCGCTTGTGTTCTCAATTATTTCACCGTATGTAAAAGGGTACATTTCAAAATATATAGCTCTACCTGCAAGACTTTCACTTATGTTCTTCATAAGTAGTAGATTAAACGACCCTGAAAGTAAGAATCGCATAGTTCTATTTGTCGTGTCAACTGTAAGTTTCACAGCTGAAAGTATTTCTGGAGCTTTTTGAACCTCATCGATTATTATTTTATCGCTACCTATCCATAAGGAGTATGGATCAATCTTTGCCTGTTCGAGAGTAGAAAAGTCATCTAAATTAATATATTTGAAATCAGGAAATTCATTTCTTAAAAATGTACTTTTTCCTACCTGTCGTGCACCTGAGATTATAATCACAGAGAAACTTTTTATAGCTGACTTTACTAATGGACCTATTAATCTCTTTTTGTAAATCATTTTGTAATTTAATTCATTATCTGAATGAATATTATTCATATCTTGAATTATATTTCAAATTGAATAATAATCAAGCAATCGATTTTAAACACAGTTTCTTAAGCGAACGAAGGATTTCCTTAAGGTCATTCAAAGCGATTAAGGGAATCCAAGGAAAAAATAATCTGGATCCCCAATCAAGTTGGGGATGACAGTTACGGTCATTCCCGCGAAAGCGGGAATCCAGGATTATAAATTGGTCTTGATCTCTTATAAATAGATGCGATGACAAGAAACAGACAGGTTTGTCTGTTCTACAAGAAGAAAAGAATTAGAAGAGGAGATTCTTCGCTACCGCTCAGAATGACCCCAATCGTCTTCCTGAGGGAGCGTAAGCGACCGAAGGATCTCCTTTTCTAAGAAATGCAAAAATGAGGAGATTCTTCAGTACGTGTGCGAAAAGACCGCACTTCAGAATGACACCACCCCCGTCACCCTGAGGAGCATTTTCTCAGCGACGAAGGGTCTCCTTCTTGATGTTACTTATAAAACCAAATAATGGTCTGGATCCCCGATAAAAGATTTCGGGGATGACAGTTTTTAGTTTGGATCCCCGATAAAAGATTTCGGGGATGACATTTGTGTGGAGTTCGGGGATGACAAAAAACAGACAGAAATGTCTGTTTTACACTGAAAAGACAAACGAGGAGATTCTTCGCTTACGCTCAGAATGACGGCGCGTGGCACTGAGAATCCTCAGGACGTGTGCGAAAATACCGCACTTCAGAATGACTGTGGGGTGGGGGTCATCCTGAGGAGCACACTTTTCAGTGACGATGGGACCTATGCCCCCCATGTCATCCTGAGGGAGCGTAAGCGACCGAAGGATCTCCTCTCTTTCAAAAAATTCTAAAACAAGTTTAAAAGTTGAACACTTCTACTAATTGGAGTAAAATCATTACTAATAAAAGAGTTTTAAAAGCAAAGATTTGTATACAATAGGAAAAAGTGAATTTATATACATAATGATGGTTAACATTATTAAATTTAAGCAAGAGGACAAATTAATGGAGGACAAAAAATGAGACAAGTTATTATATATCCTGGTGAAGATGGATATTGGGTAGCTGAATGTCCCAGTTTGCCAGGTTGCGTTAGTCAGGGGAAAACTAAGGAAGAGGCTATTGCTAATATAAAAGAAGCTATTAATGGATATATCGCAGCTCTAAAAGAAGATAACCTTCCTATTCCTGAAGAACAGTTTGAAACATTAGTAGTAGTTTTGTGAGCAAGTTACCGATAATTTCTGGATCTGATTGCATAAAAGCATTAGGTAAGATTGGCTTTTACCCAAAACGGCGAGAGGGTAGCCATATAATTCTACGTCGAGACAATCCTTTCACGCAGACAGTTGTTCCTGACCACCAAACATTAGATAGAGGAACTTTACGTGCTATTATTAGACAGACTGGTCTTAGTATTGATGAATTTATCAAGTTATTGTAATATACACTCTCGGAATATATTCCGAGGAGCATTTTCTTAGCGAAGAAGGGTCTCCTCTTTTTGCCTCATTGTGTGTATCAAACCCAGATTTAAATTAAAAAAAGAAACAGTCAGGTTTGTCTGTTCTACGAGACGAAAAGAATTAGAAGAGGAGATTCTTCAGGACGTGTGCAAAAATACCGCACTTCAGAATGACAGTAGGGTGGGGTCATCCTAAGGAGCACACTTTTCAGTGACGAAGGGTCCTATGCCCCCCATGTCATCCTGAGGGAGCGTATCTTTATTTTGCTTCGTAAGGATCTCCTGGTGTGTCATTCCCGCGATTCTTCTTGTCATTCCCGCGAAAGCGGGAATCCAGAGAATTTTAGAAGTATGTTTAGAAATAAGGTCTGGATCCCCGATAAAAGAGTTCGGGGATGACAAAAAACAAATGAGGAGATTCTTCGCTGATGCTCAGAATAACGAGATGGGCACTAAAATTCTTCAGTACGCATGCGAAAAGACTACACTTTGGAATGACTGTGGGGTGGTGAGAAGATTCTTCGAAATGGATTTTATTTTTATGTTATACCATTCTTATTAAAATTATCATTTTTTTAGAAACGACAAAATATTATTGTATAGTTTATCTGTCGCATTGTTGATTTTCTCTATATCTTCTTTGCTCAATGTATAATTAGGAAGCAAAGCAAAATCAGCTGGATATCGAGAATCTATATAAATTGAATTTAATTCTTCCATTAGTGGCATTAAATCTTTAAACTTCTCTTTTATCGAAACAGGCAATAAAGTATAAAGTCTTATAATGTCATGACTTTTCGGAGGTAATATATCATTTTCATTCAATAATGCTTTTAGTAACTTTTCTATTGATTGTTGACAATGAAAAGCAAAAACTTTTTCTAAGTCTTCTATGTTGCTTAAAACATTTTTAGCTTTATAGTCTTGAGCTGCAAACTTAATCCAGGAAGCTGTTGTTATTTTCATTTGAGGCGATATCCACTTTGTTCAATTTCTTTAGCAAAAAGTGAACCTTTATTTTTCATATAGTTCCATTCATCTTGAGTAAAAACTACAACATCCACTGGTAAGAATTCTCTTATAGGGTTTAATAATCGAGAATAATATTGATTTCTAATTAACCTTTCTCTGTAGGTAGAGTGAATCCCTCTCTTTTTAAGGAGAATTAAAATATCAATATCGCTGTCTGAATGGAAATTATCTTTTACAAAACTACCAAAGAGCACAATTCGAACTATATCAGCTTCCTGTTTAAGACAAGATAAAATCTCTTTTTTAATGGTTTCTTTGTCAATAGTCATCATACAAAATAATATTATACATTAATATCGTAGAAATATATAAGCCAATTTACAACAAGTTGAACAGTGATAAAGTATATTTAACTTTTGCGACCGAAGGATCTCCTGGAAAGTCATTCCCGCGATTTTTCTTGTCATTCCCGCGAAAGCGGGAATCCAGAATTAGAAATTGGTCTGGATCCCCGATAAAAGATTTCGAGGATGACATTTGTGTTGAGTTCGAGGATGACAGTTGTGTGGAGTTCGTGGATGACAATCCCATCCGTCACCCTGAGGAGCATTTTCCCAGCGACGAAGGGTCTCCTCTTTTCAACCCTGCATGAATTAACCCCAAACATGAAAAAGAGTAAATGAGGAGATTCTTCGCTTACGCTCAGAATGACGAAAAAGGAAAGGGAGAGTATCCTTATTTCAGCGACCGAAGAAACTCCTTCTTTTATAATACCTTATAAACCAAAAAATGGTCTGGATCCCCGATAAAAGATTTCGGGGATGACATTTGTGTGTAATTCGGGGATGACAGTGACAGACAGGAATGTCTATTCTACAAAAAGAAATACTGGATCCCCAATCAAGTTGGGGATGACAAAGAAAAAAGAGGAGATTCTTCGCTTACGCTCAGAAAGACAGTGCGGGGCACGAGGATTCCTTAAGGACTTGCGTGCGAAAATACCGCACTTCAGAATGACTGTGGGGTGGTCATTCCCGCGATTTTTCTTGTCATTCCCGCGAAAGCGGGAATCCAGAGAATTTTAGAAGTATGTTTAGAAATAAGGTCTGGATCCCCGATAAAAGATTTCGGGGATGACAGTGACAGACAGGAATGTCTGTTTTACACTGAAAAGACAAACGAGGAGATTCTTCAAATGCAAAATACACATTTTCAGAATGACAGAAGCGAGCGAAGATGAAGCCACCCATCCCCGTCACCCTGAGGAGCATTTTCTTAGCGACGAAGGGTCTCTTGCACGAATGCACAAAACGAGGAGATTCTTCAGGACGTGTGCGAAAATACCGCACTTCGGAATGACTATTTTTATTGTCTGTAATGCGGGCTTTACAGACAACATCTATGATTGATTTAAAAATAAGTGCTGATCATCATTCTTAATTTCTATTATAGAGTTACTATTAAAGCTTTATTTGTAACAGAAATTATTTTATTTGTTTAATCCTTTTTGTTAGTTGTTAGTTTAATTATGCCTTCTTATGAAAGTGGTCTCTTGAAAAACTCTCACTAATGCATTAAAAACTGGCAGAATTCTTCCATTTTAGCATAAAGCTCCTCTTTCAGTTTAGGGAGTTGAACAATCAGATTCTTCATTTTTTCAAGATTATAGTTAAAAGTATAAATATTTCTGACAATATGACGAAAAGACCTAAATTCATCAAGAGTATGGAGGAGTGATTCAGATATCACTGCAGGTCTTACATCTTTAACATCATATCCCATTTGCAAAATAAGATCTCGATGCCAGTTTTTTCCTTCAGGCATAGATTCATCAACAATTGTTGCTATCTGTTCAAAAATTCTTTCTATACCATTATACATATTATGCAGATTAAGAGCACTTGAATCATAATAACTTTCGTCACCTGATATTTCTGCTTTTTCCCAAGCATTTTCTGCTTTTTCAATAGAGCGATAAATATAAACCATTTCATCTTTTATACGTTCAGATAAAATATAGTATTTTGTTTTCACAATAATTTTCCTGTGTTAATAATTTTTGACTTAAACTCCTGAGAAACATCATTAATATCAATTAAATGGAAAGGTTCTCCATTTGTAATTTTTTCTAATTCAACAACAGCTGAAAAGTAATCTTCTGCCCTCAGTCCCTCAACTACTAAATCAATATCTGAGTGCGAATGAAAAAATTCAAATTTTAGCAAAGAACCAATAAGATATACTTTTTTAACTTTGTAAGTTTGGTATAGCAAATCAGCCATACGTTTAGATAGCAAATGGTACAACTCATATTTACTTTTAAGAATTAACTTTTTATTTAAATCACGTTGAGTTAATCCTTTTTTGTAGTGTAACCATTCTTTCTTTTTCTCTTGTGGTATCTCAATTTTCTTTTTGATCATGATTATATTATAGCACTTTTACTTATAATCTTTTACCAAATAGGTAAATGAACATTTACTTGTGGACAACTCTTTCGTTAATAATAAAGCATTGACCATATAAAAACAAGCATAATAAATTCGATTTATTACAGAATAATAATATTTCGACTCTAACAAAAACTTTGCGTCTCCATATGTCTCCCATGCCTTTTGTATTCTATGCTATATGATTTGTTTGTTATCAAACATGAATACCTTCTCATACCTTCTCTTTGAATGTTTTCGTAAAATAAAGATAAAATTGCATATTTAGTGTCCCATGTTTCTTTGGATTCAATAAACAGGTTAATAACTACATTTCTTTTTAATTCAATGTGATAAATTGCATCAATGATTTGATTTTCAATGCAAAGTCAACTGGTCCATCAATTAGAACAAGCAAATCAAGGTCCGATTCATTAGTTTCTTCTCCACAGGTAACAGAGCCATATAAAATAATTTCAAAGTAGTAATCAATAACTGACTGTATAGCTTTTTTTACTTCATTAATTACTATTCTAAATTTCTGATCAATTTTTTGTAAAGATATCTCTTGCTTCATATTTAAATTATATCAGCTCAGTAATTGTTGGTTAAGAGGACGAATGGTATTACCCCAAAATAATTTGTTTTAGAAATGGATCTGTTTGATAAATTTAAGGAAGTGTCTTTTTAAGCGATAAAAGGTTTCTGTGATGACGAGGGTAAAATGAGGAGATTCCTCATTACGTGTGCGAAAAGACCGCACTTCGGAATGACGGGATGGAGAGGTACAGATATTCCTCAGGGCGTGTGCGTTAATATGCACTTCGGAATGACATCACCTCTGTCACCCTGAGGAGCATCTTTCCAGCGACGAAGGGTCTCCTAAAGGTCATTCCAAGCGATTGCGGGAATCTATAGCAATCTAATTATATTGAAAAACTTTCTAAATAGCTTAAAAAGTTGCATATATCTATTAACTATAGTAAAATAATAAATCTATAATAGCTTTAAGAGAAGAATTACTTGCAATAAAATGCTAAAGGATAATAAATAAAAGAGGCACAGTTACAGTCTTAAAAAATATGGACTTTGAACTTACAAAGCATACTCGAGACATGCTAAAGGAGCGAGATATTCTTGAAGAATGGCTATGGCTAACCATCAATAATCCTGATTGGAAAAATATAGGAGAAGACGGTAATAATCATTATTTTAAAAGTATTAAAGAACATAAGGAGCAAATACTACATGTAGTTGTAAACCCTAATGTTTCACCAAATAAAGTAATTACGGTATTTTTTGACCGAAGAATGAGGAGGCAAAATGAGACTAAAAGTTGATAAAGAAAATGATGCACTTTATTTCAGATTGGATGAATCCTCTATCATTGAATCAGAGGAAGTGCAACCTGGAGTAATCTTGGATTTTAATTTTGATGGCAAAGTAGTAGGAATTGAGATACTCAACTTAAGTACAAGGATTAATCCCGATCAACTAAAAATTCTTCAATTTGAATCTACATAATTATCAATTTATTTTAAAATACTTATCAAACCAAAAATTGGTCTGGATCCCCGATAAAAGATTTCGGGGATGACAGTTTTTACTCTGGATCCCCAATCAAGTTGGGGATGACAGCGACAGACAGGAATGTCTATTCTACACTGAAAAGACAAATAAGGAGATTCTTCAGGACGTGTGCAAAAAGACGCACTTCAGAATGACGGAGAGGTGGTCATTCCCACGATTTTTCTTGTCATTCCCGCGAAAGCGGGAATCCAGAATTAGAAATTGGTCTGGATCCCCGATAAAAGAATTCGAGGATGACAAAAACAGACAAGAATGTCTGTTTTACACCGAAAAGACAGATGAGGAGATTCTTCGCTTACGCTCAGAATGACGGGGTGGGGGTGTTGAGATTCCTTAAGGACTTGTGCGAAAAGACCGCACTTCGGAATGACATCACCTCTGTCACCCTGAGGAGCATCTTTCCAGCGACGAAGGGTCTCCTCAAGGTCATTCTAAGCGATTGAGGGAATCCAGAACTAAGTTAAAGACAAAAATTGGTCTGGATCCCCGATAAAAGATTTCGGGGATGACAGTTGTGTGGATTTTGGGGATGACAGTTTTTAGTTTGGATCCCCCATAAATGAGTTCGGTGATAACAAAGAAAGAACAGACATTCCTGTCTGTTCTACAAGAAGAAATACTGGATCCCTATCGGAGATATTTGGAAAACAAAAATAGGAGAGTAATATAAAAGTTGCATACTTCTACCAATTAGGTAGAATTTTATCGTTATAAGATGGTTAACTGAGAAAGTTTATATAAGAAAAGAGGACCAATGGAGCAACGAAAAATTAATATAGAAAACTATAAATCTCTGTCAATTTATTTAAAGATTAATTATAATTTATACTAAATTATGAGATTGTATTTAGATTTATGTGTTTATAATAGACCATTTGATTCTCAGCAACAGGAAAGGATAGCATTGGAAACAAGTATTTTTATTTAAATTTTAGAGATGGCGGAGAAAGATTTGTATACTCCTATATTATCAGATGCATTAATATACGAAAACGATAAGAATTCAGATATTCAACGAAGAATAAGAGTATCTTCCTATTTTGATTTAGCAAAAAAATTTATTACAACCGAAGACTTAGATATAAATAGAGCTGAGTATCTTCAAGAATTAGGTTTTTCTGGAATTGATGCTTTACACATTACGCTTGCAGAAAAAGCTAATGCTGATTTTTTTATTACTTGTGATGATAACATTACAAGCCTGTATAAAAAAAACAAAAACTTAATAAGGATTAATATATTAGATTTGAAAGAATTTGTTGGACGAGGAGTGATATAAAATGAGTACAACCTTACCAGAGATAAAAATTAAAGGTTGGATGGCTTTAATTAAAGAATTAGGTTATGCTGGTGCAACTAAATTTATTCTTCTATATGAACCTGGAGAAGGTGAATATACCGAGCAGCGAAAAGAGTTGTTTAAAGATAAGAGTGCTAAAGAAATCATTGATGAAATAAAAGAGGGGAGAGAACGATGTGGGCGGTGAGGGGATTCCTTGCTGACGCTCAGAATGACCCCTTTTTTGTCACCCTGAGGAGCATCTTTCCAGCGACGAAGGGTTTCATACCACACAGTCTTCCTGATGGAGCGTAAGCGACCGAAGGAACTCCTTCTTTTATAATACCTAACAAAACAAAAATTGGTCTGGATCCCCGATAAAAGATTTCGGGGATGACATTTGTGTTGAGTTCGAGGATGACAGATACTGAGATTCTCCAGAATGTGCGCAAAAGGACACACTTCAGCATGACGGGGTGCGACGCATTAAACAATTCTTGATATAAATATACTGTTTCGTTATAATGTTAAAAATAACATATTCGAGAAATAAATGAAATATTTAGATTTAAGAGAAAAATTGAGGAATCAAGTTGTTTTTTCTGTAAGAGATTTGATGATTCTCGATAGTAATTTTGATAGAAGAAGATTATATGAATGGCAGAAAAAGGGATATATCAAAAAAGTCATCAAGGGTTATTATATCTTTTCTGATTCAAATATTGATGAATATACATTATTTCATGTTGCCAACAAGATTTATCCTCCTTCATACATATCGCTTGAATCAGCTCTTTCCTATTATAATATAATTCCTGAGATAATTCCTGCTATTACTTCTGTAACTACAAGAAAGACCAATAAATTTGAAACTGAGATTAGCTCATTCTATTACCAATCCATAAAAGAAAATCTTTTTATAGGATACACGCTATTGAATGTTAATAATCTTGTAATAAAGATAGCCACAATAGAAAAGGCAATTATTGACTATTTTTATCTTCATAAAGAAATAAGGACAGCTCAAATTTTTAAAGATTTACGATGGGATATGGATATAGTAACGAAAGAATTAAATAGAAGGAAATTTATGAATCTTATAAATTTATTTAACGATAATTCCTTGAAAAGAAGAATATCTTTATGTATGAATATATGAAGCTATGCTTGATTACAGCTTAATTGCCTCCTACTTTCCTCCTGAATTAAGAGCATTCAAAAGAAACATTTTGAGAGAGTATTTGCAATATAAAACGCTTGAAGCAATCTATAACTCAAAATACGGAAATAAATTTGTCTTCATCGGAGGAACATGCCTCCATATCGTGTATGGGAACAATCGCTTCTCAGAAGATCTTGATTTTGATGTATTTGATCTTTCAATGGAGGAGTTCGAGTCTGTTAAATTAATACTCAATAAAGCTTTTAAATTAGAAGGATTGAATGTTGAAATAGACCACAATTACGATAATATTTTTCATTTGAAACTTAAATTTACAGATATTCTTCAGAATTATGGGATAACAAAGCATAAAGAAGAAAAATTAACTTTGAAAATCGATTCAGAAGTTCAGAGTTATAAATATACAAAAAACTTCTATCTCCTGAACAGATTTGATGTTTTTACAAATATTATTGTTGCACCAGCTCCATTATTGCTTGCGAGGAAAATAATAACTCTTTTAGAGCGAGTAAGACCGATGGGAAGAGATTTTTATGATATTATGTTTCTCTTAGGCATGACAGAACCAGATATGGATTATATTGAAAGTAAAACTGGAATAAAAGACAAAAGAATTTTGATTGAGAAATTAATACAACATTGCAGTTTATTTGATTTTGACAAATTAGCAAACGATGTAAGACCATTTCTTTATAAGCCTGAGAATTCCTTAAGGGTGAAATATTTCCTGGATTATTTAAAGCAATAAAGTGAAGAAACGAGCAGAAATCAAGAAAGTTGTAAGGACAAAAGAATTCTGGATCTTCGATAAAAGAGTTCGGGGATGACAAGGAGAAATACTGAGATTCCTCAGTACGTGTGCGAAAATACCGCACTTCGGAATGAATGTGTTGGAGCGAGGATGACACCGCTCCCCGTCACCCTGAGGAGCGCTTCTTTTAGCGACGAAGGGTCTCCTCAAGGTCATTCCCGCGAAAGCGGGAATCCAGAGAGTTTAGAAGTATGTTTAGAAATAAGGTCTGGATCCCCGATAAAAGAGTTCGTGGATAACAAAGAAAGTAACAGACAGGAATGTCTGTTCTACGCTGAAAAGTTCGGATGAGGAGATTCTTCGCTTCGCTCAGAATGACGAAAAAGGAAAGGGAGAGTATCTTTATTTCAGCGATCGAAGGAACTCCTTCTTTTATAATACCTATCAAAACAAAAACTGGTCTGGATCCCCGATAAATACATTCGGGGATGACAAGTTACCTTCTGGATCCCAGATAAAAGAGTTCGGGGATGACAAAAAACAAATGAGGAGATTCTTCAGGATGTGTGCAAAAAGACGCACTTCAGAATGACTGAGAGGCGGTCATTCCCGCGAAAGCGGGAATCCAGAGAGTTTTAGAAGTATGTTTAGAAATAAGGTCGGGATCCTCGATAAAAGATTTCGAGGATAACGGGAAAAAAGAGGAGCGAGGAATAACGAAAATACATAGTTAGGACATGGATCGCAATAAGCACTTTTGGAATAAAAAAGAACAATGAAATGATACTATGTTTTTATGATAAACAAATTATTCAAGCAAAACTTGGCAGATATCAAATTATGATATACTAAATTATGATTTAGCAAATTATAATTTTATAAGATGCAAAAATGTTTATAGGAAGAGCAAATGAGATTAGTAAACTTAATGAATTATATGCAAGCAATAAATTCGAGTGTGTTATTATTTATGGTCGTAGACGTGTTGGAAAGACAACTTTAATTGAAGAATTTTGCAAAGGAAAAAAATCAATCTATTTTGTAGGAATAGAGTCAACAATACAGAATAATCTTGAAAATTTAAGTAAAAGTATTTTTTCATTAATCACTCCTAATTTGAGTCAATATCCTTATTTTGATAGATTCGACAAAGCACTTGATTATATTTATGAGAAATTTAGTGGCGAGCGAATTATATTAATTTTGGATGAGTATCCTTACCTTGCTTCATCTGATAAGTCTGTTTCCTCAATATTACAGAATTATATAGATCACAAATTTAAAAATAGTCAGTTATTTTTAATACTCTGCGGGTCTTCAATGAGTTTTATGGAAAATCAGGTTCTGGGTTACAAAAGTCCTCTTTATGGTCGAGGTACAGCGCAATTTAAGATAAAACCTTTTGATTATTTCGATTCTTCAAAGTTTTATAATTCCTTTTCACACGAGGATAATGCCATTATATACGGTATAACTGGTGGTATCCCACAATATCTTGAATTATTTGATGATAAAAAGAGTTTGAAAGAGAATATTATAAATAACGTTCTTGATAAAACAGCTTATTTATTTGAAGAACCGGGTAATTTATTAAAACAGGAATTAAGAGAACCTCATATTTACAACGGAATCATAAGGGCAATTGCTAAAGGAGCTTCTAAATTGAATGAAATCGCTACAAGTGCTGGATTAGAAACAAGTGTATGTTCAGTATATATTAAATCTTTAATAGCTCTGAATATTGTAAAAAAGGAAAATCCAGTAATAGATGGAAAAATCAGGAAAAGTATTTATCGTATTGAAGATAATTTGTATAATTTCTGGTATAGGTTTATTTCTGAAAATATCTCTTCAATAGTAATTGGAAATACCAAAACACTTTATGATAATGCAATAGCTCCATATATTAGTGATTATATGGGAAATATTTTTGAAAAAATGTGTCGTGAGTATTTAATGCGGCTAAATTACAGTAACCTTTTACCATTTCACTTTTTATCATTAGGAAGATGGTGGGGAACTGATCCAAAGAATAAAAGGCAAATTGAGATTGACATTGTTGCAGTATCAAAATCAGAAAAGAAAGCAATATTTGCTGAATGTAAATACAAAAATGAGTTAGTTGGAATGAAAGTACTAGAATATTTAGTTGAAAAAAGTGAAACTATTGGTTATAGATTTCTAAATAAATATTACTACTTATTCTCAAAGTCAGGGTTTACAAAAACTCTTAAACTTTATGCTTTAGAGAACACCAAAGTCAAGTTAATTAATCTGGATATGCTCTATAATTTAGAACTATCACATTAATAAGATATAGATTATAGATGTTTAGCAAAAAAATTATTTCCTGGGTGGTTGTTGTATTATGGATGCTACTAATATTTAATTTATCGTCTCAAGTTGGAGAACAATCCAATCAATTCAGTACTGGAATTACAATAATTATCGTTAGAGCAATTGAACAAGTAGTACCAGAAGCAAATATAGATATTTCTTGCTTGAATGGAGTTATTAGAAAAATTTCTCACTTCTTGATTTATTTAGTGCTTGGATTTTTGGTTATGAACGCACTCCTAAAGGACTCTAAACCAAGAAGTAAATATTTTGTTGTTTTGGCTCTGTTCATTTGTGCACTTTATGCAATATTAGATGAAGTACATCAACTGTTTGTCCAGGGTAGAGGAGCGAACTTAATCGATGCAATAATTGATACCTCAGGGAGCATTGTAGGGATAGGTATAAAAATGTTATTGATCCCCGATAAAAGATTTCGGGAATAACAAGGAGAAAAGAGGAGATTCCTCAGGACGTGTGCAAAATACGCACTTCGGAATGACAAAGGGCGGCACGGTGATTCCATCGTTACGTGCGCAACAATACCGCATTTTAAGAATGTCGAAGAAACTTCATGATTCAACAGGAGCGAGGAATCACATTGCCCGCCGTCATCCTGAGGGAGTATCTATCCATAAATCGTAAGAACTCCAACCACCCACGTCACCCTGAGGAGCATATCTGAAAGCGACGAAGGGTCTCACACCCATCGTCTTCCTGAGGGAGCGCAAGCGACCGAAGGAACTCCTTCTTTTATAATACCTATCAAAACAAAAACTGGTCTGGATCCCCGATAAATACATTCGGGGATGACAGTTGTGTGAATTTCGGGGATGACAAAGAAAGAACAGACAGGAATGTCTGTTCTAAACTTAAAAAATTAGATGAGGAGATTCTTCGCTTCGCTCAGAATGACGGCGGGGTGATGAGGAGATTCTTCGCTAACGCTCGGGATAATAAAAAACGAAATGAAAATTATTTATGTATAAAAATTGCATACTGCTGCAAATTTGTGTAAAATTTCACCAAAAGGAGAAAGCAAAAATATATGAAATGGTTCAGGGACATTCATAATCGGCAGATTTGCTTAACAGATGAAAGGCATGAACACATTGAGGCAGACCATCCAGAAATGTTTGGGCAATTTGATAAAATCGAGCAAACTATACAGAATCCTGATATAATTGTTAGATCGAAGACAGACTCATATGTTGAGCTATTTTATAGGTATTATGATGTAACGCCTGTTAATGGAAAGTATTTATGTATTGTAGTTAAAATATCAGATGATAATATATTTATTATAACTGCATGTTTTACTGATACGATAAAGAAAGGAGAAGTGCTATGGAGAAGGAAATAAAAATCTGGTATGACAAAGAAGGGGATTATCTTGAAATTCTTTTCGAGTGCAAAAAGGGATACTTCAGAGAAACAGAGAATGATGCAGTAATGGAGAAAGTAGATGAAGAGGGCAATATCATTGGATTTTCAATATTAAGAGTAAGCGAATTGAATGAGAAGCCACTCTCAATAGCTTTAAAAAGCAAATCTATTTAAGAAAGTATTTCAGATTACACATAATTTATATTAATTGAATAAATTTTCTTATATTCAGAGATGACAAGAAACAGAAATTTTTGTATGTTCTACACTGAAAAAATTAGATGAGGAGATTCTTCGCTTCGCTCAGAATGACGGCGGGGTGATGAGAAGATTCCTTGCTAACGCTCGGGATAATAAAAAACGAAGAGGATGCATCTTTGCGGCGACGAAGGATCTTTCACTCTTATTCCTCGTATTTATAGTTGATTCTATTGATATATATCTCTGCGGTGTCCAATATGAAGTATCGTAATTATTCTTTGTTTATCATCTATTTCATAAATTACTCTGTAATCACCAATCTTAATTCTCCAGCCATTTCGATTAGACAATTTTAAGCACCCATACGGACGAGGTTCATCAGCAAGCTTACGGATTGTGTCTCGAATATTTTCATATATATTTTTTGGTAAATTACTCAATTCCTTTTGTGCACAGCGTAAAATATAAATACTAAATTTTTGCACTACTTTGTTTCAATTTCAGAAATCGCCTGTTCAAATGGAATTGCTTCGTCATTTGATGCCTTCGCTATATCATATGCATAAATGGATTCTAACTCTTCGAGCTCTTCAAGTAATTTAAAGTATTCCTCGATATCTAATAAGACTCCTATGCGATCACCTTTTTCGTCAGTTACATATCGCTCTTTTAATTTAATCATTCTCTCTTATTATACCTCTTAAAAATTTTTGATGTTTGCTTATTTATACGACTTAACAAATAAAATTATTCTTCAATATTATTTTTCACATTTATTCTATTAAATAATCTTTAAGATGCAAGATTCTTAGCGCACACTTTGAAAGTTTATATCCTCTTTTCAAAAGAATTTTTATAAAATAAATTTATAAAGTAAAACGCTTTCATTATTGGTATAAACATGGTGATTCTTTAGTAACAGTATGATAATACCGCAATTTCACAATGTCGAAGAAACTTCATGATTCAACAGGAGCGAGGAATGACACCACCCCTGTCACCCTGAGGAGCATCTTTCCATAGACTGTAAGAACTCCAACCACCCCTGTCACCCTGAGGAGCATCTTTCCAGCGACGAAGGGTCTCACACCCCTCGTATTCCTGAGGGAGCGCAAGCGACCGAAGGAACTCCTTTTTTTATAATACCTATCAAAACAAAAATTGGTCTGGATCCCCGATAAAAGATTTCGGGGATGACAAAGAAAGAACAGACAGAAATGTCTGTTCTACACTGAAAAGATTAGATGAGGAGATTCTTCGCTTCGCTCAGAATGACCCACCCCCGTCACCCTGAGGAGCACTCATTTTAGCGACGAAGGGTCTCCTTCTTTTATAATACCTATCAAAACAAAAATTGGTCTGGATCCCCGATAAAAGATTTCGGGGATGACAAAGAAAGAACAGACAGAAATGTCTGTTTTACACTGAAAAGATTAGATGAGGAGATTCTTCGCTCAGAATGACGGGGTGGGGGTGTTGAGATTCCTTGCTAACGCTCAGAATGACGAAAAAGAGCAGGGAGCATATTTTGCTTCGTAAGGATCTCCTTTGATATTAAAGCGATTACAGGAATCAAGATAATAATAGAGAAATAATAAGATGTTAAGGATCAGAATGATGAATTATGTGCAGATTATTGCAATATAGAATTAATATAATTGAGTAATTCTAAAAGGTCTTCATTTATTAATTGCCATATAATGTTAATTTTTAAGCCTTCGTAGTCATGAACTATTCTATTACGAAGACCTCTTACTCCTTGCCAATTTATTTTGTCAAACTGATTAATGAAATCTGAGTCAAGTTGTTGCACTAATTCACCAATTTGGCTTAAATTAAAAATACAGGCTTCTTGTGTTTTACTATCATTTGAAAAAGAAAGATAATCCATACCTTTTGTATAGTCAATTACTTTTTGGCAGTAACCTCGCATTTTCTCTAAAGTGATTTTAGTTTTTTCTTTCATAAATAATAATTCCTTCATTTTTGATAATATAATCAATCTTAGAATTTGTTATAATCTGGTCAGTGCTAATAAGGTCTACTTCTTTATTTAATGCTTGAACTAAATCTTCGAGAAGTGCATAATAATCAAAACCTTTTAGTTGGCCTTTACTGTCTATCACCAAATCAACATCACTGTTTGGTTCTGCCAAACCTTTAGCATATGAGCCAAAGAGAATAACGCAATAAACTGGTAGGTTTTTAACAATATTGGCAATTTTTTCTTTTAATTCTGTAATAGAGTAAACTTTATCCTGCAGTTCCATTAAACTCCTTACATATGAATATTATTAAAAAACTGCATATTTTTATATAGTTATTAATAAAATCACAATAATTAATCTTTACTATTCTACGATAAGAAATAGTCAAATTCAAGAATTAAATTTTACTAAAAATTGGTATGTTGTAGAGATGTATAGATATATCTGTGTGGTAATTATAAGAGAGTGACTTTTTTAGCGATATTGGTTTTATTTTCTTACTTATTTAGCCATTTTAGGCATTAACAAAAGATATAAAAAATGAAAGAGGAGATTCCTTCAGGACGTGTGCAAAAGACCGCACTTCGGAATAACACCACCCCTGTCACCCTGAGGAGCATCTTTCCAGCGACGAAGGGTCTCCTCAAGGTCATTCCCGCGAAAGCGGGAATCCAGAGAGTTTTAGAAGTATGTTTAGAAATAAGGTCTGGATCCCCGATAAAAGATTTCGGGGATGACAAGGAGAAATACTGAGATTCCTTAAGGACTTGTGCGAAAAGACCGCACTTCGGAATGACATCACCTCTGTCACCCTGAGGAGCATCATTTCAGCGACGAAGGGTCTCCTCAAGGTCATTCCAAGCGATTGCGGGAATCCAGAGAGTTTAGAAGTATGTTTAGAAATAAGGTCTGGATCCCCGATAAAAGATTTCGGGGATGACAAGTTACCTTCTGGATCCCCGATAAATACATTCGGGGGTGACATTTGTGTGGAGTTCGGGGATGACGGGAGAAAAGAGAGGAATGTCTATACTACATCGTCTTTGTTTGATTTTGCATGAGTAATAAATTATTTTACTTCCACAACGTGACCTGAGAAAGTGCTCTTTAGGTCCGTGATTTAATATAAAAGAATTTAGCTATTGGTGCATATTTTAAATTTGCTGAGAAGCTTAAGAGGTCTTAAGTTCAATATAAAGAATATGGCTTTACCTCCTTAAAGTAGCCGAGAAGGTAGAGCAAATTTCATTTATAATTCTGTCGAGAGTTTTCTGAATCTGCTCCCCTGTTAAATTTAGACCAAAATTAAAGTTTAACCTTAATGCAATGCTTTTCTTGCCTTCAGGAATATTTTCTCCCTTATAAACATCAAAAAGAGTAATATTAGTAAGTGATGAATTAGCCAAAGACTTTATTTTATCGATAATGTCACCAACTTTTATAATATCATCTACAACTAATGCTATATCCCTAACAATTTCTTGAGTTTGAGGAATGGGAATAAACTTTGGAACCTGAAGAATATGTTCTGTTATTAATGATAATTTTATACTTGCATAGAAGATGTCATGGTCAATATCATAATAATTATTTATCCTTTCATTAATTTTTCCAAATGAGCCAATATTTGAATTGTCAATGAAGAAATCAACAGATTCATCTATATCCAATATTTTACTATCTATATTCTTTTTCTCTTTGAAAGGAACTTTAAATCTTGTAAATAATGATTCAATAAACCCTTTACCATAATAGAAATCTACTTTTACAGGTTTCTCGAGCCAGTTTTCAGTATTTCTATTTCCTGTCATAACTATATCAAGAAATTCTTCTTCCGAGTTTTTCGTATAATGTTTCCCGATTTCGAATAATTTAAGGTCAGTATGCTTTCTATATATATTTCTCTGTATCACCGAGCAAAATCCAATAATCTTATCTGGCGAAAGAAATGATAGCCCGCTTTTAATGGGGTTTTTTACTCTTAATAGGTCGTTTATGTCACTGCCATAAATAAGAAATATTTCTTCGTCTTTAACGAATGAATCAGTTATTATTTCTGAAAAACCTAATCCTATTAGCAAATTACGTAATTTATTTTTAACTCTGTAATTATAGTTCTCGTCTTCGTATTTTACATAATATGGTGTTGCTTGAGGAGTTATTTTATCATAACCAACAAATCTCAATATTTCTTCGATAATATCAACAGTTTCTTTAATATCATTTTCTCTAAATGGCGGTACCTTTATGGTTAAGTAATCCTGTGATTTAATTTCGAAAGGTATTTCAAGTTTACCCAAAATATTAGTTGCGTCATACTTACTCAATTCTATTCCTGTTACCTTTTTAAAGTCACCTATTGAAAAATCTATCTTTTGAGGTTTATATTCGTCGCTACCATTTTCTAAAATTTCTCCTAAAATAGTTCCATTGCAAATCGAGGCTATAAGATTGGTTGCTATCAATGCTAATTCTTTTGTTCTTGTTCTGTCAATAATTCTACTATACCTAATGGAAGCATCAGTGTTAATATTAAGTCTTTCAGAGGTTCTATTTATATACAATGGATTAAAGAATGCAGATTCAATTAAAACACATTTAGAGTCATTAGTAATTTCACTATCAACACCCCCAATAATACCAGCCAAAGCTATTGGATGCAAATCATCTGCAATCACAAGGTCCTCTTCAGTTAGCGGATAAGTTTTTCCGTCTATTGCTTTTATTTCCTCGGTATCATTACTTGTTCTGACAATAATTTCTTTTCCTCCAACTTTATTTAAATCAAATGTATGAAGTGGTTGACCATAAAAGTACATTATAAGGTTAGCGATATCAACTACATTGTATATTGGTCTAATTCCAAGGGAAAATAATGATTTTCTAATTTCATATGGCGAACTTTTTACATTAATATTATTAATTATTGTACAGCTATAGTAAGGACATCCTTCTTTATCTAATATTTTAACACCCTTAAAATCTTTCTTTGCGGTTTCTCTTTTAATTTTTGAACTATCAAACGATGGATAAATAAAATTAGGCTTATTCTTTATTTCCTGAGGAATAGATATATAAAATGCTGCAGTGATCTCTCTTAAAATTCCTAAAAATGAATAGCAATCAGACCTATTGAAAGGAACTTTTAAATTTAATAATGGTGCAGAAAGATTAAAAAGTTCATAGAAATTTTGACCAACAGGAGTGTCGTCTGGTAGCTCCATTATGCCTTCTCTTTCAACTGCACTTAAAAAGTCTGAGTTTAAGGAGAGCTCTTTATACGAGAGGAGCATTCCATCAGATATAACATCGCCAAATTGTCTTTTCTCTAAGGTTTTACCGAGTATTTCGGTGTTAGGTGAAGCATATGCATAAATACCACCAGCTTTTATCTTTTCCCAGCTGGTTACAACTGTAATATTTGTCTCACCATCTGTTACTTCAATTTTATAAAGGTTATTTAAAGATTCAATTTTCTCTACCTTATTAGCTTTTACAGTTATAAAATTATTTACTTGATATTTTATTAAATCTTCAACCTCAAAACCTATATTAATCAATCTCTTAATAAGTTCATCGAGCGAAGGATTGGATTCTTTAAGTATCTCTTTTAAAAAATTATAAGCTATAATCATTTTAGAATTGCTTTAAAAATTCCATATCATTTTCAAAAAAGAGCCTTATATCGTTAATACCATATTTAATCATTGCAAGGCGTTCAATCCCCCATCCAAAAGCAAAACCTCTAAATTTATCTGGGTCAATCCCAACATTTCTAAAAACCTGCGGATGAACCATTCCAGAGCCTCCTAATTCAATCCATCCTGCATTACTGCATACATTACATCCTTCGCCAAGGCAAAACGGACAACTTATAAGAGTCTCAGCGCCAGGCTCAACAAAAGGAAAATATGAAGGAATGAACCTTACGTTTATCTCTTTACCAAAAATACCTTTCATCATCTCTGTTAAAATCCAGCTTAAATCTGATAAATTGATATTTCTATCAACTACCAGCCCTTCAATTTGGTGAAAAACTGGAGAATGAGTAGCATCTTGAGCGTCTCTGCGATAGCATCTTCCCCCAACAGTGACAATTCTAAATGGAGGAGTTAAGGTTTCCATCGCTCTGATTTGAACAGGAGATGTGTGAGTTCTTAGAAGACGCTCTTCATCGATATAAAATGAGTCCTGCATCTTCCTTGCAGGATGCCACTTTGATATATTTAGTGCTTCAAAATTATGATAATTATCCTCTATTTCATAGCCATCAATGATTTTAAAATTTAAACTTCTAAACAAAGAATATAGTTCATCAACAATTAAACTTAATGGGTGAATGTGCCCAATTTCAATTTTAATACCTGGTATTGAGTAATCAAAGAATTTCGTAGGCTTTTTAGATTTGCTTTCCTCTGAAATTTTAGTCACTGCTTCTTCAATAGAACTTGTAATTCTATCTTTGAGAGAATTTAGAAGGTTGCCTGCCTCTTTCTTCTCTTCGGCGGGGAGTTCACTTAAATTACTAAAAAGCTTTCTTATTTTACCTTTTCTACCAAGAAATGTAATTTTTAGTTCATCAAGCTCTAAAATGCTTTTAATATTGTTGATTTCTTCAAAAAACTCTTTCTCTAAATTTTTAACTTCTTCTTCAAATGTCAAGTTAAATCAAACTCTCCTATTCACTAATCCTCTTTTAATACTTGTTTGTCTTCTATATTACTATCTTCTGCGTAATTATCTTCAGCGTAACTGCTTCCTGCTTGGTTGTTTTCTGCAACTTGAGTAGGATGTTTTATATACCCTAGTTCCGATATTAAAATTTTTACATTCTCATTACCACATTTTGGACATACTATATTATTTCTTTTTTCATAAGAAGTAAAGACATCAAATTTGTTATCGCACTTATTGCACTTATATTCATAAATAGGCATTAAAATAAAACCTCCAAATTAAAAAATTTGTCAATAATAACTATTGAGTTATTTATGTAATAAAATAATTCCCTTTAGTCAATATATTTTTTGCCTCCATTTTAAATTACAACTTTTAAAAAAAAAATATTTTTAAAAGAATCCTTGACAAACTTAAAAAAATTTTTTATTTATAGTAAAAGGGTTATTAGAGGCAGTATTATTTAAGTTTGAAAAATTAGTCACCTTTGTATCTGAATAATAGCAGGATAGAAAGGAAATAATAATAAATGAAAATTGGTTTTATGCCTCAAACAAAGCTTCGAGACTTTATGGATCATATCTTTAAGAGTTATGATTGCTATGCCCCTCAATATACATTAGAAAAGTTTCACTTTAAAAAAGTGACAGATCCTTCAAGCGCAATCCTCTTTGGAATAAGAACAGAAGAGCCAGTTTCATCTCTCTTCTTTCCTCCCTCGTCCGATTTAAGTGTTTTACCAGAAGATATAACACATCCTAAAGCCTTGATAGGAATAAAAAGCTGTGATTTGAGCGCAATAAAATTATTGGATTGGGTTTTTATGAATGGTTCTTATGTTGATCCATTCTATCATATGAGAAGAAACAATTCTCTCATTATATCAACAGACTGCGTCGATTTTAATGAAAGTTGCTTTTGTACCTTAATTGGCGAGAAGCCTTACCCCGAATCAGGCTTCGATATAAACATATCTCAAATTAATGACGGTTATTTACTTGAGGCTGGCACTGAAATAGGTGAAGAATTATTAATAAAGAAAAATTTATCTGAAGCTACAAATAATCAAATAGAAGAAAGAAATATAGGAAGAGAAGATGTAAAAAATACTCAATTAAGAAGCTTGGAAGAAAAAGGCTTTAATTTCAATTATCTTTCCATTGATTATGTTGTAAAAAATAGCTCACAATCAACTATTTGGGATAATGAAAGTGAAAAATGCGTAGAATGTGGAGCATGTACTTTTACCTGTCCAACCTGTCACTGTTTTCTTCTATCTGCAAGCGGAAAGAATTATTTTGGCAAACATAGAAATTGGGATTCGTGCCTTTATTATGGATTTGCTCGAGTCGCTGGAGGAGCTAATCCAAGAAGTAAATTACGAGATAGGCTTAGAAACAGATTTGTAAAAAAATTTGTTTTTTTCCCAGAAGTTATAGATAGAATTGGTTGCACAGGTTGCGGAAGATGTATTGATGCATGTTTAGGGAAAATTGATATAAGAAAGGTATTGGAGGAAGTCTCAAGTGAAAAATCCGTATCTATCTGAAGAATTTGTTGTTAAAGATGTAATTTCAGAATCTCCTACAATTAAAACTTATGTTCTTGAGGGAGTAAATGAATTTAGCTTTAAGACTGGTCAATTTGTAGAGTTTTGTTTACCAGGATATGGAGAAGCCCCATTCACTCCTTCTTCTTCACCATTAGTCAAAGAAAAAATTGAAATTACCATAATGAAAGCAGGTTATGTGACTGAAAAAATTCATGACAATGTAGTTCCTGGTACAGTTGTAGGAATAAGAGGTCCCTTCGGTTTAGGCTATCCTTTAGATGACTTTAAAGGCAAAGAAATATTAGTAATTGGTGGAGGTGTTGGTTTAGCCCCTCTACGCTCTCTTCTTTATTCTCTATTTTCTACATATTCTAATTATCCAAAAATTGTTTTAAAATACGGCGCTAAGACGCCTTCTGACATTATTTACAAGGATGAATTTGTTGAGTGGAGTAAAATTAAAAATTTTTCATGTGAAATTACAGTGGATGTTGGAGACGAAAATTGGAATGGAAACGTTGGAGTAGTGACCGAAATTGTAAAAGGGGGTGATGTAGCAAAAGAAAATAGCGTGGCTATTGTCTGTGGACCACCAATAATGATGAAATTTACAACATTTAAGCTTTTAGATTTAGGTTTTAAACCTGATCAAATTTACCTCTCTATGGAAAAAAATATGAGTTGTGGAATAGGTAAATGTGGACACTGCAGATTAGGTAATCATTATGTTTGCGTAGATGGTCCTGTCTTTATTTATAAATCTCTAAAAGATTTAGAGGAGATATGGGATTGATTGAGAGAAAGAAAAAACTTATTATTAATTTGGATTTATTACGAAAAGAAAGCATAAATTATTTATGTTCTTACCCCTTCCATCCTAAAAATGACGGATTAGATTACCTTTATGAATTAGCAACATATTCTTCTATATGCAGACATTGCGAGGAGGGAGCTTGTGTGAAAGCTTGCCCCGTAGAAGCTCTTTTTAGAAACGATGATGGAATTTTAAAAAGATTCAATTTACGGTGTGTAAGTTGTAAATCCTGTTCAGTTGCCTGTCCATTTGGGACAATTATTCCTGACATACTTCCTTATAGAGTTTCAACTTGTGATTATTGTCTTGACCGCGTAAGTGATGACGATATTCCTCTATGTGTTAAAACTTGTTCAATAAAAGATGCAATTCAATTCAGAGAACCTGAAAAAGAGGATAGTAATGCTTTTTCTGTAGGAGACAATTTAATTGTTTATGCAACTTATTGGCAAGGAGGGTTAGAAAAGAAACTGTGAGCACATTCTTTAATTATTTGATATTCCCTGGATTTTTGTTCACTTCTATAGCCGGGTTGGCATTGAACTGGATCGATAGAAAATTAACTGCAAGAATTCAGTGGAGAGTTGGTCCTCCATGGTACCAACCTTTAGCTGATATTTTGAAATTATTCGGAAAGGAAATAACAATACCAAAAGATGGAAAAGATACTCTTTTCCTCATAGCACCATTTTTTTCTCTTGGAGCTTTAATTTTTGTTTCAACTTTATTACTCCTCCCAAATTTTCTTGGCTCCTCAGGCTTCGTTGGAGACTTAATTGTAATTCTCTATTTGCTTATGATTCCTGGAATTTCTACTATTCTTGGAGGAGCTTCATCCGCCAATCCTTTAGCAAGTTTAGGTGCATCACGTGAAATTAAACTTATGATTTCATACGAACTACCACTTGTATTAGCAATATTTACTCCAGTAATTAAAACAAAAGGAATTATAGCTATTGATGGTATTTTAAAATATCAGTTAACAAATGGAATAATGATTAAAAATCCTTCTTGCTTAATAGCTTTTATAGTTGCAATAATCTGTATGCAAGCAAAGCTTGGTTCTGTACCTTTTGATCAGTCAGAGGCTGAAACAGAGATTATGGCTGGCGCATATATTGAATATTCTGGGCTACCACTCGCGATTTTTAAACTAAGTAAAATGGTACTTACATTTATTGCCCCCATTTTCTTAATAACAGTATTCTTAAATGGATTTAGATTCGTAAATGTTTTAACGACTATAACTTCACTAATTAAGTATCTTATTTTATTTATCATTTACCTTCTTATAAAGCTTACTAATCCAAGACTTAGAATAGATCAAACTCTAAACTTCTTCTGGTCTTATGTAACTGTATTTGCTTTGATTGGTATAATTCTCGCATTATTGGGGGTATAAGAAAAATGAATACTAAAATTCTTACGAAATCATTATGGTTGTTTCATTGCTCTGTTGGCTCCTGTAATAATTGCGATATTGAACTTCTTGATTGTTTAACACCAAGATACGATGTTGAAAGATTTGGAATGCTTCTCGTGGGAAGCGTAAGACACGCTGATGTAATAGTAGTAACGGGAGCAATGAATATTAAATCGGTTCCGCGAATGAAGAAAATTTATGAACAGGCTCCAAAACCATGTTTAGTGGTTGCGTGTGGAACATGTGCCACTTCACAGGGCATATTTAAATGTAGCTATACCATGCCAAAATCACTTGACGAGATACTCCCTGTAAGCCTTTACATTCCGGGGTGTCCACCAAGACCAGAAGCTATTATTGCAGGAATAGTTAATTTAATAAATAGACTTAATAAACCTCCTAAAAAAGAAAGATCAGAGGCTAAAAATGAGTGAAGACGTTAAAGATATTATACTTTCAAAATTAAAGGGATATGTAAAAAAATACGAGTCTCCATCTCTAATTCGCGGATATATAGAAATTGAACCTAAAGATTTATTAAATGTCTCCGATATTCTTTATAACTCATTATCAGCAAGATTTATTACCGCTACAGGCTTTGATAATTCAAAAGAATTTGAAATTTTTTACCATTTTAGCTTTGACAATTTAAACTATGTGTTAACAATAAAAGCAACTATTTCTTATGAAAATCCTGTAATACAGTCTTTATCTACACTTTTCGATGCCGCTCTATGGATTGAGAGAGAAATTCATGAATTTTTTGGAATAGACTTCATTGGCCATCCAGACCTTACTCATTTACTTTTACCAGAAGATTGGGAAGAGGGTAATTATCCCTATCGAAGAGAGGAAAGAAATGTATGAAAAAATAATTCCAATTGGACCGTTTCATCCACTTCAGGAAGAACCAGAGTTTTTTAAATTGGCCGTTGATGGAGAGCGAGTAAAGGATATTGAAATTGATATAGGATACAACCATAGAGGAATAGAAAAACTTGCCGAAGGGAAGACTTATGACCAGATTGCATTCCTCGTTGAAAGAATATGCGGAATATGCTCAACAAGCCATCCTTTAGCTTTTGTTCAGGCAGTGGAAGATGCAGGTAAAATTGAAGTTCCACCGAGAGCTTTATACATAAGATCTATAATAGCTGAACTTGAAAGAATTCACAGTCATCTTTTATGGCTTGGACTTGCAGGGCATTTCCTTGGTTATAATACTCTTTTTATGTGGTCATGGAAATATCGTGAAATTATCCTTGATGTATTTGAAGAAATAACAGGTAATCGTAATAATTATGCTATGATGAAGGTTGGTGGCGTACGCAGAGACATAACAGATGAAGGAAGAGATTTTATATTAGATAGCTTAAAAAAACTATTACCAGCTGTAGATATGTTTAAAGGAGCTGCTCTTGATGATCCTGTGCTTCACGCAAGACTTAAAGGAGTTGGCATTTTAACGAAAGAAGATATTAAGAATTATAACGCATTGGGTCCTACTGCAAGAGCAAGCGGAGTACCAATTGATGTAAGAAAAGATGAGCCCTATGCGGCCTACGATAAAGTATCCTGGAATATTATTACAACTGAAAACGGTGACGTCTTCGATAAAGCAGTTGTTAGAATTTTAGAGATGTATGAATCAGCAAAAATTATTACTCAATGCTTGGAGTCATTACCAGAAGGAGAAATTGATTCCAAGCCAACCGAAGTTAAGCCAGGTTATGGAATTGGTCACGTTGAAGCTCCAAGAGGAGAATGTTTCCACTTCATTATAAGTGATGGCACAAATAGTCCAATACGACATAAAATTAGAGCTCCAAGTTATATGAATGTTCCAACAAACAAGAAAGCGGTTATTGGGGAAACTGTTGCCGACGCCACTATAATTCTTGCGGCAGTTGATCCATGCTATTGTTGCACGGAAAGAATGGCTGTAATTGACGCAAAAAGTAACAAACAAATTGGAGATGCAAATTATCTACTAACGCTATCGAGAGAGAAAACAAAGAAATTAGAAAAGGAGCTAAAAAGGTGAAATTTTTAATTGATAATTGGATTTACATTATCATTCTTCTGCCTATAATTGCCGGATTCCTTAATATTATTTTATTCAGAAGATTCTTAACTCTAATAAAAGTAATATCTTTCATCATAACGCTATTTATTCTAATTTTATTTATTCTTCCTTTATTTTACGGATACGTTGAGCAATTTCCTAATTTTAATATTGATAACTTATCGATGTTAACCTCATTCTGGGTCTGTTTTTTTAGTTTTCTGATTCTACTCTATTCTATAGGATATGTAAAAGACTCTAAAATAATTCCAGCTTACTTTGGATATTATCTTATAACGCTTGGTGCTTCTCTGGGAGCGTTAATGAGCAATAATATTATCTTATTTATTGTCTTTTGGGGTTTCTTGGGGCTTACACTTTATTTAATGGTACTTCTATCTGGGGAAAAAAGTAAAGTTTCAGCCAAAAAAGCATTCATTATTGTTGGTGGCTCTGATATGCTAATGATTTTAGGGCTAATTATGTGCTTTTTTATAACTGATAGTAAATTTATGCTTAATATGTCCATACCAATAACTAATAACTATGCCTTATTAGCTTTTATATTTATAACTATTGGAGCATTTGCAAAAGCAGGAGCAATGCCTTTCCACTCATGGATTCCTGATGTCGCGGAGGATGCACCTACCCCTGTTACTGCTTATCTTCCAGCCTCCCTTGATAAGATTTTAGGAATTTACCTTCTTTCAAGAACTGCACTAACAATATTTGAACTAAACAAATTTTCTATGAATCTTTTAATGATTTTTGGTAGTATAACAATAATATTTGCAGTTATGATGGCTTTAATACAGCATGATATGAAAAGGTTACTCGGTTATCACGCTGTCTCTCAAGTAGGATATATGGTTTTGGGTATAGGCACAGGTATTCCAGTAGGCATAGCAGGTGGACTTTTCCATATGATAAACAATGCTAACTATAAATCTTTACTCTTTCTTACAAGTGGATCAGTCGAAAAACAGTGTAAAACTACAGATCTGGATAAATTAGGTGGATTAGCTAAATTTATGCCTTATACATTTTTTGCTGCTTTAATTGCATCTTTATCAATTTCTGGAGTACCACCTCTTAATGGATTTTTCAGCAAATGGATGGTTTACCAAGGAGTAATCGAAACTGCAAAAACTGTTTCTCCAAATTTATGGATATTTTATCTTGCAGCTGCAATGTTTGGTAGTGTATTAACTCTTGCAAGTTTTGTGAAGTTATTACATGCTACATATCTTGGGAAACCATCTCAAAATACTGTAAATGTTAAAGAAGTTAACAAATGGATGATAGTGCCAGCAATTGTAATTGCTTTTACTTGTATATTTCTTGGATTATTCTCAACAAAACTTTTTATTCCTCTATTCTTTTCTAATATGCTCCCAGAGATAAAATTAGCTTCAACTTTTACTTCTGACCTTGCAGGCATTGTCTTAATTGGAAGTATTATGGTTGGGCTTATTGTATATATTCTTTTAAACAAGAATAAATTTAGGTATGATACAACCTACATAGGCGGAAATGAATTAAAGACAAATGAGCGTATTCCAGGAACAGACTTTTATAACACAATAAAAGAAATGAAACCTTTGAATTATATCTATCATGCCGCTGAGAAAAAATTCTTTGATTTATATGAAGTTCTAAAGAATTTTACATTTTCTTTATCGAATGGTTTAATGAATTTGCATTCTGGAGTTCTTCCTACATATCTTGGTTGGTATATTTTAGGTATTGTTCTTTTATTGTACATTTGGTTTGGAGGAAGATAAATGATTGAATTTATTCTTTTGCTTCTTCTGATTTTTATGATTGTGGGAGCTCTATTCGTAATAGAGATGGACAATCTTCTTTCTACAGCGGTAGTAATGGGAACTATTGGTTTTGGTTTATCGGTTGCATTCCTCTTTCTTGGTGCCCCCGATCTTGCAATCGTTGAAATTGTAGTTGATGTTATATCTTTGATAATTCTAATTCGTGCAACAATTAATCGCGATATTAAAGAAAAAGCTGAAGAGTCAACTTCTTTGATTTCAAGAATTCCAATATTAGTTATTGTTGTCATATTTTTTATCTTTACTTACAATGCATTTCAACATTTACCAGCTTTCGGAAATCCATTATTTGCAGGTAATCCTTTTGCTCCGTCAAATATATATCTTAGAGATGGCTTTAGTAAGACTGGAGCTTCAAATATAGTAGCAGCAATAATCTTAGATTTTAGAGCTTACGATACATTAGGTGAGGCTACAGTTCTATTTACTTCAATTATCGGAGCACTTTCAGTATTAAGAATTGTTACGAGAAAAAGAAAGGAAGATAAAGACCAATGAAAGGAATGACCTTAATAGTAAAAGTTATTGCCGAACTTGTTAAAGATTTCATTATTTTGTTTGGTATTTATATAGTTCTTAATGGTCATTTAAGTCCAGGGGGTGGATTTGCTGGGGGGGTTATAATTGCAGCTTCATATATTTTGGTTACTCTTGCATTTGGAAGAGAGAGAGCGATGAGAGAGCTTTCTGAAAGAGGAAGTCACTTGCTTGATAATTTTGGTGTCTTATTATTTTGGGCAGTTGCAGTATTAGGTTGGCTTATACCAGGGCAGGCATTCTTCAGTAACTTCATTCAAAAGTTTTTTCCTGGTAAACCCTATCAAATTTTAACTTCAGGTATAATACTTGTCTGCAATATAGCCATAGGTATTAAGGTTGGAGCTTCTCTATTTTCTGTATTTACTGCTCTTGCACATTTTGAGCCACCTTTAAAAGGAGATGATGAAGAGTGATTTATTCACTATGTCTTGTTCTTTTTATACTTGGGCTTTACTGTGTTCTTACAAAAAAAAATCTCATAAAAATAATTGTAGGGCTTACAATAATGGATAATGCTGTAAATTTATTCTTTGTGCTATTGGGTTATCGTTCAAATGGTACTGTTCCTATAATTACTAATGATGCAGAGAAAAGTATGATTATGCAGCATTCTGTTGATCCAATTCCTCAAGCCCTTGTTCTAACATCAATTGTTATAAGTTTAGGAATTCTTGCATTAATGGTTTCACTATCGATAAGGCTCTACGAAAAATATGGAACATTTGACATAACGAAGATAAGGAAGTTAAAAGGATGATTGGGATTAAATTTCTTCCACTTTTTGTAATTATACCTTTAGGGAGCGCTTTTATTCTCAATATTTTTGAAAGAAAGGTAAAGATTTTTTCAGATCTTTTAGCTTCTCTTGCAACAGGAGCTTTATTTGTTTTATCTATTTTAATGTTTGGGGTGAGTGGTAACTATTATGTAGGTGGTTGGCCATCTCAATTTGGAATTACATTAGTCATAGACGGCTTAAGCACATTTATGCTTGTAACTATAAATATGATTGCATTTATGGCTGTTCTCTTCTCAATAAATTATATGGAAAAGTTTACCTTTAAGTCAAGATATTATTCTCTTTTATTTCTTATGCTTGCAGGTATGAATGGTGTAGCCATAACTGGAGATATATTTAATATGTATGTATTCTTAGAAATTGCAGCGATTGCATCTTATGCACTTGTCGGATTTGGAGGAAAAGCAGAAGAGCTTGAAGCCTCTTTTAAATATGCTGTAATGGGGACAGTCTCTTCAACTTTGATTCTATTGGGTATTGCTTTAATATATTCTCAAACTTCTGCTCTAAATATGGCAGTTATTGGAAGAACCATAAATACTTCTGAAAGCTTAAGTAAACTTGCTCTTGTATTCCTATTTGCCGGATTTGGACTTAAAGCGGCGGTTGTTCCTTTTCATGCGTGGCTTCCTGACGCACATTCTTCAGCTCCTGCACCTATATCTGCAATTCTTTCTGGAATTCTTATAAAAACTATAGGTATTTATTTAATAGCAAGAATTGGCTTTAATATCTTTGGTGTTTCTCAAATGTTTCTAAATGTTATTTTGATAATTGGGGCTCTATCAGCTATTATTGGTGCTGTTCTTGCCACAGGACAAACTGATTTTAAAAGGCTTCTTGCGTATTCCAGTATAAGTCAAGTAGGCTACATATTAATTGGAGTTGGATTAGGTACGCCTTTAGGAATAATGGGAGGATTATTTCATTTGCTAAATCATGCCACATTCAAGTCTTTACTCTTTCTTAATTCTGGTTCTATTGAATATAGTACAGGAGTCCGAGACCTTGAAAAGATGGGTGGATTAAGCAAGTGTATGCCTGTCACAGGAGTAACAAATTTAATTGCTTCAATGTCTATTGCTGGGATACCTCCTTTAAATGGTTTCTGGTCAAAACTAATAATATTTATTGCCTGCATCCAAGCCGGTTTTTTGGGCACTGCTGTAATTGTTGCAGTAATTGCTATACTCACTCTTGCATATTTTCTTAAGGTACAAAAATGTGCTTTTACTGGAGATGTTCCGCCAGAGTTATCCGAAACTAAAGAAGCACCATTCTTTATGAAGACATCTATGATTTTCTTAGCTGCGATGTGTATACTTTTAAGCTTAATATTTATTGTTCCATCTCTTAGAGAAACAGTTTTGCAACCAGCAACAAATGTTTTAACCTCTGGTAGGACTTATATTGATACAGTTCTTAAAGGACAAGGAGGCATAATAGGTGCACCTTAAAAGATATTTAGGTATGACTGTTGTAATGTTTATTATATGGCTTTTAATTGCATGGCCCTATGATTTTATAAGCAATGAAATGAACTGGCAAAGCTTCATAATCGGTTTAGTAATATCAATTTTTGTGGGTGTTGTAACTTCACGAAATTTTGTTTCACCCTTCGTTAACACTGGTAAGTTTAATTTTAAGCGTATATTATGGTTCATTTATTATATATTGCTTTTTATGTGGCTTTGCTTAAAGGCAAATTTAGATGTTGCTTACAGAGTACTTCATCCACAGCTACCTATAAATCCTGGAATTGTCAAAGTTAAAACAAACTTAAAAAGCCCCATTGCAAGAGTTGCTCTTACTAATTCGATTACCCTCACTCCGGGAACATTATCTGTTGATATTACTGATGACGGATATATCTATATTCATTGGATTTATGTTGCTTCAGAAGATATTGAAGTTGCAACACAAATGATTGTATCTCAATTTGAAAGAATACTTATAAAAATCTTTGAATAAAAGAGGAGGAAGAAATGATAATTTATGGAATTATTTTCTTTCTTTTAATTATAGCTTGTTTTCTTTGCCTTTATAGAATTGGTGTTGGTCCCACTGCGCCTGATAGAAGTGTTGCTATGGATATTCTTGGAATAGTAATAGTATGTTTTTGCGCTATTTTTGGTCTTTACACTGGAAAAGAGTTTTTTTTAGACCTCGCCATTGCATGGGCACTTTTAAGCTTTATAGGCAGTATTGCATTAGCTAAATTTTTAGAGGGTAGGAAATATGACGATTAATATTATTGCACAAATTTTTATCTTCATTGGTCTTGCTTTTGTTTTATTAGGTTGTTTAGGTTTTATAAGATTTCCTGACCTTTATAATAGGCTTCAGGGTGCAACAAAATGCGTTACTTTAGGTGCTTGCTCAATAATGATCGGTGTAATTGTTAATTCTGGACTTACTGCTATGTCAGGTAAAGCGTTTATCTGTATGGTTTTTATTGTTCTTACTTCACCCACAGGCGCACATGCTCTTGCAAAAGGAGCTTATACTGCAAATGTAAAATTGTGGCACAAAAGTGTTTGTGATAAGTATGCTGAAAAGTTTCAAAGAAAGGATTAATTAAAATGGCAAAACCAAAGGTTAGAGAGCTTGGAGAAGCATTCAGAGCATTGATTAAGGGTCCTTATACTACTAAATATCCATTCAAACCTCCTCATATTTCAAAAAACTTTAGAGGAAAACCAGAATTTAATGAGGAAAGTTGTATCGGTTGTGGTGCCTGTACTTTTGTATGTCCTCCATCAGCTTTATCCTTTTCTGATAAAGAAATTAACAATACATATGTTAGAGAAATAAAGCTCGATCTTTCGAGATGCATATTTTGTGGACAATGTGAGTTAAATTGTATTACACAAAATGGCATACATTTAACTCAAGAATTTGATTTATCTTCCTTTAATAGAGATGAACTTCTTAGATACATACAAAAAAAGCTTGTTTTATGTGAAATTTGTGGAAGCATAATCGCTCCAGAAGATCAAATTAAATGGATAGCTGAAAAAATTGGTTCTGCAGCTTTTTCCAATCCAACTCTAATGCTATCTTACCTAAAAGATCTTGGTTTAGTGGATGAAAAAGCCCTAACTGAAGGTGAACCATTTAGGCAGAGGCATTCGAGAATTAGAATTCTTTGTCCTAACTGCAGGCGTGAAACAACCCTCGAAATATACTATCAATAATTTAAATAAATTTATAACTATTTTAAAATCATATAAAAAAAGTGAGATTGCTTTTCTTTGCATTGGTAATCCTATTATGTCTGATGATGGTATAGGATGCTATATTTATAATAGTTTGATATATCAAAAAGATATAAATTTAATAAACGCAGAAAACGTTCCTGAGAATTTTATAAAACCCATCATTAATTTAAAACCAAAACTTTTAATAGGAATTGATGCAGTGGAATTTTCTTCACAACCAGGGGAAATAAAACTATTTAATGAATACGAGATTCTAAATTATTCCGATTCAACACACTCAATCTCTTTAAAAATGATAATTGACTGTATAAGAGAAAGCTTAGATTTTACGTTTTATCTGGTTGGTATACAACCCAAAAACATAATGTTAGGCAATGTTTTCAGTGAAGAAGTTCTCAGTTCTGCAAAAATGTTAATTAGATTAATCAAAAGTTTCTATACTTAATAGCACTAACTCATCGCCACCAGTTATTGTTAATTTATCCGAACCACAGGAAGGGCATTTTTCTTTAATGTCCAGTTTGTAATTTTCAATAATACTACCACAATCAACGCAGATCATTTTAAATCTTGTCAAGTTTACTTTAAGTTCCGTATTAATGAGCCCAAAATCATTCTTTATTAGATTAAAAAGATATATGAGGCAATCAGGTTCAATTCCTGTAAGTTCTCCCACATTTACAGAAATTGTCTTAATATTTTCTTTTCCGCCTTTATAAGAATCATTAACAATTTTCATAATATTTTCTGCAATGCTTAATTCATGCATAATTAATTTAAAACTTTAATTGAATTTTAAGAAATCTTAAGCTATTCTATCACATAAATGGAGAAAATAAAAATATGTGAGAATTTAGGCTTTTGTCATGGTGTTAGGAATGCAATCTGGTCTTCAGTTCAATCTTTTGGAAAATCAAATAACGTCTTTATATTAGGAAACCTTATTCATAATGAGAGAGTTTTAAAAGAACTATCTTTGAGCAAAGTTAAATTTATAAAAGAGGTTGATGAACTTCCTATAAATGCAAAAGCAATAATTCCTGCTCATGGTATAAAAAAAGAAGTTTTTAAAAAAATTAAAGAAAAGACTCCAAACTTTATCGATATGACCTGTCCCGTAGTAGTAAGACTCAGGAACTCTTTGATAAACTTTTCCAATAAGGGATATTTTATTTTGCTCCTTGGCAAGGAAGACCACCCAGAAATAGTTGGAGTTACCAGTTACATAAAAGATGATAGTTATGCAGTTATTGAAAATGTTACAGATATTAAAAAATTAGAAGAACATTTAAAATCAAAAAATCGCATTGTATTTTTGTCTCAAACAACCGCAAATTATCAAAAATATATTGAAATCGCAAATCATTTAAAAACTCTCAATTTAGTTGAGCTTGAGATACATAACACAATATGCCCAACTGTTGTAAACAGGGAAGTTAATACTCTAAAACTCTCAGAAAAAGTTGATTTAATGCTAATTCTTGGTGATAAGAGAAGCTCCAACACTTTGAGTTTATTAGACATGAGTAGCAGAAACACAGAATCAATTCTATTAGAAAGCAATAAGCCACTCTCAATCCAATTAACTTTTGGAGAAAAGTTAAAAAATATAAATATAATTGGAATAACTGCTGGTACTTCAACCCCTTATTATGTGGTAGAAGAATTTTTTCATGCTTTAAAAAATCAAATGTTAAAATCACAAAAGAGTCCTGTAGTCGTTCTATTTGGTCCGACAGCCTGCGGTAAAACAGAAATAGGAGAAAAGCTTGCCCTAAAGATAAATGGTGAAATTATATCATGCGACTCTATGCAGATTTATAGAGACCTTAATATAGGAACCGCAAAACCAACTGTTACCAATAGTAATATTCCTTATCATCTTGTGGATATTTTAAATCTAAGTGAACAGTTCTCAGTTGCTGAATATAGAAAATTAGCTAATGAATCAATTATTAAAGTTCAATCAAACAAAAAAGTACCAATAATTGCTGGAGGAAGCTATCTATATTTAAGCTCCATTATAGATGGCTTGTTTGAAATTGATAAGAGCTTTGATCCTGATATAAGGAAAGAATTAATTGAAAGAGTAAATTGTGAGGGATTAGACTCTCTATATGAAGAGCTTTGTAAAATAGACCCCGAAACCGCCCAAAAAATAGGAAGAAATGATTCTAAACGAATAATAAGGGCTCTGGAAGTTTATAAGGTAACAGGTAGGAAAATAAGTTCATTAAAGAAGGAAAATACTTTTTCTCTTCCTTATTTCTTCATAAAAATAGGACTCGTTAGACCAACTTCTGAACTATACGAAAGGATAGACAGAAGAGTTGATAAAATGATTGAAAATGGATTAATTGAGGAGATAAAGAATTTATTTGAAAACAATTTTGAAGTTGATTTGGAGAGAATTAAGCCTCATGGTTATAGAGAAATGATAAAATATGTAAAAGGAGAAATGAGTTTAAGGGATGCAGCAGAGCTTATGAAAAAGAATACAAGAAATTATGCAAAGAGGCAAATGAGCTGGTTGAGACAGAGATCAGATTTTCATTTATTAAATCTTTCTTCAAATACTATTGAGGAAGCAATTGAATCAATTATTAAAATAATAGATCTATCAAAAATAATGATTAAGGCATAAAAGTTAAAAAATTAATGATTATGAATATACTTTTTAACTATGAGTGAATTACACAACTTTTTTATAAATCCTGAAGATATAAAAGATAATTTTGCAATTATAAAAGGAACTGATTTCCACCATATAAAGAATGTACTGAGAGGAAAAGTCGGAACTCGAATATATGCAACTACAATATCAGGAAAATATGAAGCAGAAATTACTGAGGTCTCGGGAAACTATGTAAAAATTAAACTTCTTGATTTGATCGAGCCGCGAGTCGAGCCAAAGTATAAAATTAATCTATTACAGGCAATCCCTAAAGGCAGCAAGATGGACAAAATAGTTGAAAAAGCAGTTGAATTAGGAGTATCAAAGATTTACCCCTTTTATTCGGAGAGAGTTAATTTTAGTTTAAATAAAGAAAAAGAAATCAATAAAATTGAAAGGTGGAAAAGGAAAGCCTTAGAGGCATCTAAACAGTGCAAGAGACTAAACATACCTGAAATTAATGAAATAATCGATTTTGACGAACTTTTAAATGTAACTAACGGTTTTAGCAATGCTTTGAAAATTATATTTTGGGAGTTAGAGGAAAAAAATACTTTAAGTAAAGTGTTAAATATAACTAAAATATCTGATAGTTCATCTATTTTTATTCTCATTGGACCAGAAGGAGGGTTTTCAATAAATGAAGTCAAAAAAGCAGTTGACCAAGATTTCATTCCCTGCTCACTCGGAAAATGGATTTTAAGAACTGAAACAGCAGGACCCTTTGCTGTTGGACTGGTTTCTTATATATTATGGGAAAGAGAAGAATGAAAGTTTGTATAAAGACATTTGGTTGTAAAGTAAACAAATATAATTCAGAGTTAATTCGTGAAAATTTACTCATTAATGGTTGTATTGTAGTTGAAACAATCGATGAAGCGGATACAATCCTTTTAAATTCATGTGTTGTAACAGAAAAAGCAGAAAAAGATGTTTTAAAAGAACTGAGAAGAATTAAAAAATCTTCAAAAAATATTTTTGTAACTGGTTGCATAGGTACATCCCTAAAAGAAAAGTTTAAAGCAATGGAAATTAATTATTTTAAGAGCGACCTTCAAGAATCAAGAGAGATTATTTCTAAAATTCTTTCTGTTGATAAAGAAAAAGTTACAGTAAAAAATACTTTAGGAGATTTTAGTGGTAGGACAAGAGCTTTTGTTAAAATCCAGAGCGGTTGCAACCAATTCTGCTCTTATTGTATTGTACCATATGTTAGAGGAACTCCTAAAAGTCGAGACAAAGTTGAAATTATGAACGAAATAAGAGATATTTTAAACAAGAATTACAAAGAAATAGTATTAACAGGTACTCAAATAGGTCTTTATAATTACGAGACCGAAAAACTATCAGATTTAATTGAGGATATTATAGAAAGTTTTCCCAATTTAAAGAGATTAAGAATATCTTCTATTGACCCAACACTTATAGACTCGAAACTGATTAATCTTATGAGTATTAAAGATTCTCCCCTATGCAACCATTTGCATATACCTCTTCAGTCTGGAAGCAATAGAATTCTTAAACTTATGAATAGAAAATACAATATAGAATATTTCCTTGACCTTATTGAAAAGTTACGAAATAATATTATAGACCTAAACATTACCACAGATGTAATCGTAGGTTTTCCGTATGAAAGTTATTCTGATTTTTTGGATACCATTAAAGCAGTAGAAATAGCAAAATTTTCAAAGGTTCATATATTTCCTTACTCCGATAGGTCAGAAACACTTTCTTTCAAGATGGAGGGAAAGGTTTCTGAAGCTACAAAAAAACAAAGAGTTAAGGAATTGCTTGAATTCTCTAACAAGGTAAGCTATAATGTAAGAAATTCTTATATAGGAAAAGAAGTTTCTGTATTATTAGAGGGCAAAGGAATGGGATTTAGTAGAAATTATTTAAGAGTTATTTTAAATGAAAATGAGAGTCTTAAATATAGCACAGGAAATATTGTTTCTACTAATATTAAGTCCGTTGATGAGAAATTTCTTTATGGATAAAATTATTATTTGAAAGGAATGATAAAAAGTAAGAATGGCAGAAATTGAGAAAAAAGGAAACGAAAGTTTTGATACAATGCTTGCAAGATTTAAGCAAGAATGTGCACGTGAAGGTATAATCTCTGAGATTAAAAAACATAAATATTATTTTCCTCCAAGCGTAAAGAAGAGAAGGAGATTCTCTAAAAAACAAAGGAGGTAATATCAAAAAAGTGGATAGCTCGCCTGCGCCGAGCAATCTGAATTTCGTTTCATTTATTAGGAAGTTACCAAGGCATTATCTGATAACTTCGTTAATTTCTTTTTTGTTAATTTTTTTAATTTTCTATTCGTATTTCCTATCAAATAAAACTTATCTTAAAGAGGGAGAAGTTGTTCCATATGATATTTATTCTCCAATAACCGTAAGATATATAAATGAAGAAGAAACCGAGAAACTTAGAAAGCAAGCCGAGGAACAGGTTCCTGTTATTTATAAAAAGAACTTTCTTGTTAATGAAACAGTAATTAGCGATATTGAATATTTATTCAGCGTAGTAAAAACCGAGCGAAAGAACAAGATAAAAACAAAAAACGAGAAATGTGCTACTGTTGAAAAATTGCTTTCTAAAGCAGAAAATCCTCGTAAAATTGCTGAATTCTTAGTTTCAACTGATGATAAAAATCTTCTTTTAATTCAAGACCTTACTTTAGAATTAGCAAATGAACTTTTGAATAAAGGTGTTCAAGAAGAAGATATTAAAGATATACCAGAAAGAGTAAAAGATTTAGCCATTAAGAAAGACAAGAGAGAGGAAATTGTTGAATCAGTTTCAGCCATCATAACAACAACCATTAGACCTAATTTTGTTGTAGATGAAGTTGAGACAAAGAAATTAAAAGAAGAGGCACGCCAGAAAATTGTGCCAGTTATTGATACAATTCTCCGTAATGAAAAAATAGCATCAAAAGGAGAAAAAGTAACAAAAGATATCATTAATAAGCTTGAGGTTACAGGGGTTCTATCAACAAGTAAACAGAAGATTTTTTGGATTATATCTATTGTTTATCCTTTATTAATAATGATTCTCGTCTTTTTATATATTTACAAGTTTGGAGATATGAGATTAATTTCTGATCCAAGATATTTTATTATGCTGAATGCGATAATTGTGTTATGTGTGGCTACAGTAAGGATTTTTACATTTTCTTCTTACAATATTTTCCCATCACTTTTTTTCCTAATTATTTTAAATGTATTTTACAAGAGTAAACTTGCAATGTTCTTTAATTCATCAGTTATTTTAATTTCACTTTTAGCGTTTAGCTATGATATGCCAGTGATTGTTGCTTATATTATCTCAGGCATTATTGCTATAATGATTTTCAATGAATTTAATACACCTTCTGAATTTACTATTAAAGGATTATATTCTGCTATTGGCTTAAGTTTATGTATGTTAATTTTTACTTCTTTTTCAGAAGAAACTTATATTTATACAAATAAATTAATGCTTTTAGGAATTCCTTTCTTGAACGGACTAGTTTCGTGTTTCCTTGCAATGGGAGCAATTTTTGTTATCGAACATACATTGGGTTTGGTAACACCATTAAGACTATTTGAGCTTTCTGATCCCAATTCACCGCTTTTGAGAAGATTATTCGAAGAAGCACCTGGTACATATCAACACAGTGTGTCGGTTGCTAATCTTGCCTCTCATGCTGCTTCTGCTATTGGTTGTAACTCACTGCTAACAAGAGTTGGCTCCTACTACCATGATATAGGGAAAATAGAAGACCCTTTAATTTACACAGAAAATAGTTCTGGTAGCAATATACTTGACAAAATGGATTTAAATGAAGCACTTAAAAAAATTAAAGACCATGTTTCTAATGGTATAAAGATAGCAAATCAATATAAACTACCCTCAGAAATAAAACAATTTATTTTAGAACATCACGGAACTTCAAAAATAAGCTTTCTTTACGAGAAAGCAAAAAAAAGTGAAAGCTCTAAAATTGATGATTCATTATTTAGATATGATGGACCTAAGCCAAAAACAAAAGAAACAGCAATAGTTATGCTTGCAGATTCTATTGAGGCAAGTCTCAGATCCCTTAAAGATAAAAGCGCTGAAAAAATTGAAGAGCTTGTTGATATGATAATGAAAAGTAGACTTTCAGATGGTCAATTTGATAATGCACCATTAACTTTAAAAGAGTTGTCTGTAATTCGACATTCGCTTATTTCTACTATTAATTCCTTATATCATTTAAGGATATCTTATCCTGAAACAGCAGAGAACGACTAATGAAGATAGGTTTTTCCTGTAAAGATGAAAAAACTGAAAAACTTCTAAGAAAACCTTTAACCTCTATTATTGCCGAGATTCTAAAAGATCCTGTTTTCAAAAGCGTGCCTAAAAACTCTTACCTTAGCATAACAATCGTTGATAACAAAGAAATTAAAGAACTTAATAAAGTTTATAGAAATATTGATGAACCTACAGATGTTTTATCGTTTTCTTTTAAAGAGGCTCTGCCCAAGGCTTTTTTACTTGGTGAAATTATTCTATCACAAGAAATGGTGATTGAAAATGCCCAAAAATATGGATTATCTGTAGGCGAAGAGACTTTAAAACTTATCATACATGGATTACTTCATCTAATTGATTATGACCATGAAACTATAGAGGAAGAGAAAGAGATGAAATACCACGAAAATAGATTGATGGAGCTATTTAAAGACAAAACCAAATTGCTTGAATTTGATGAGGAGTTGTTGAATTAATGGGATCGTCGTTATCTTATTACTTTTGGATTGTAGTACTGATATTGCTTTCTGCATTTTTCTCTGCTTCAGAAGCTGCGCTTTTATCGGTAAGTAGAATAAAACTATTGAATCTTGTAAATGAAAAATCAAAGATAGCTGAAAAAGTTTTAAAATTAAAAAGTGACTCAAGCAAATTTATAAGTGCAATTTTAGTTGGTAATAATATTGCAAATGTTCTTGCTACATCCCTATTTACAAGATTACTTATCGAAAAGATTGGTCCCAACAAAGGCGTAATTTTAAGTACTATCATTGTATCGATTGTAATTATAATATTTGGTGAAATGCTACCCAAAAATATCGGGGCTGCAGGTTCTCTTAAAATAAGTATGTTAGTATATTATCCTGTTACATTTTTTATATATATCTTTTATCCGATTGTCTATCTTCTAACAAAGCTTAGTCAATTCACACTTAAACTGTTAGGTATAAAAAATAGTTTTGGAGATTTTGTTTCAACTCAGGAAGAATTGGAAACAGTTATAGATGTATCACATAAAGAAGGACTCATAGAAAAAGAAGAAAAAGAATTAATGAAAAGCTTGTTTGACTTTCGTGATATTAGAGTATATGAAGCAATGGTTCCAAGAGTAGATATGGTTACTATAAATGTAGAAGGTGGCATATCAAAATTTATGGAAGTAGTTGGCAAAACAGGTTATTCAAGAATTCCCGTTTATGAAGATTCTATCGACAATATTATTGGAATCCTGTATTCTAAAGATGTTATGTGTAAAATAGGAAAAGGTCAGGATATTGAAAAAATAAATATAAGAGAAATTATGCGCAAAGCAGAGTTTGTACCGGATAGCAAAAAGGTCGAAGAATTATTCAGAGAAATGCGTGAGAAAAAACTACATATGGTTATAGTTGTTGATGAGTACGGTGGTGTTGCTGGTCTTATTACTCTTGAAGATATTATTGAAGAACTCGTTGGAGAAATTCAAGATGAATATGACTCAGAAGAACCATTCTTTAAGTTAAATGAAGATGGTTCTTACGAAATAGCAGGTAATTACCCAATAGACGATTTAAATGAACTTCTTCAAATTGACCTATCAAGCGAAGAATACGATACAATTTCAGGTTTTTTGCTTTCAGCCCTCGGACATATACCAACAGTTAATGAAAAGGTTACATATGGAGACTACATTTTTACAATAGAGCAAATCAAAAGAAGAAGAATAATCAAAGTTAAAGTAGAAAAAAATAAAGGAAACAAGTAATGAAAATAATAATAGCTAATTGGAAAATGAACAAAACAATAAAAGAAGGACTCTGCTTTATTGATTCTTTTTTAAATCTTGACCCTCCAATAGAAAAAATTGAAACAGTTATTTCTCCGTCGTATGTATTAATTTATCCAATTCATAATGTGATTGAGAAACTACCTCTTCATCTTTCTGCGCAAAATCTTTTTTATGAAAAAGATGGTCCATATACAGGTGAAGTATCAGGAGAAGTACTTAAAGACTCTGGTTGTAAATATGTTTTAATAGGTCACTCAGAGAGGAGAAAGCTCTTTTCCGAAACCCCTGAAATCGTTTATAAGAAATTTATTGCTGCAAAAAAATTTGATTTAATTCCTGTAATTTGCTTCGGAGAGGAATTAATTGATAGAAAAAACGGAAGGACAATTTCCGTGATTGAAAATCAACTAAAAGAATATTTCGATTTCAAAAACTTAATTCTTGCCTATGAACCTGTTTGGTCAATTGGTACTGGTATTATCCCTAAAAATCACGAGATAGAAGAAGTTGGAGAATTTATTAGAGGAAGATTTACTAACGATGTCACATTAATGTATGGTGGCAGTGTAGACAAATCAAACATTAACGAACTTTTGAATGTAAAGAACATAGATGGATTTTTAGTGGGGAGGGCTTCTCTTGACCCATTAAATTTTTTCGAAATTGTTAAAGCATCAGTAGAAAATAATGCAAAATAAAGGCACTTTATATATTTGCCCAACTCCAATTGGGAACTTAAAAGATATTACTCTACGTACGCTTGAAGTTCTCAAAGAAGTTAGCTACATTGCTTGTGAAGATAAAAGAAGAGCTCTGAAACTTTTAAACACTTATGATATAAAAAAACCTTTAATTTTATATAACGAACATACAAAAGATAAGGAAAACAAGACAATAAAATCTTTTTTATTGTCGGGAGAAGATATTGCTTTAACCTGTGATGCTGGTATGCCTGGTATTGCAGATTCAGGTTATGAATTAATAAAATTATGTATAGATTCAGGGGTTAAAGTAGTGACTTTACCAGGTCCTTCTGCAATTATAACTGCTCTTGTCGGATCAGGGATAAAGGCACAAAATTTTATATTTGTTAACTTTTTACCAAGAAAAAAAGGTCAAATTTTGAAACTTCTTACAAATCTTAAAAGTTTAGGTTTTACAGTTTGTGCTTTTGAATCACCATATAGGCTTTTAAAAACTCTTGAAATTATGTATAATTTTGATTCAAACTTATATGTTAGCGTTTGCAGAGAAGTTTCAAAGATACATGAAGAGTTTGTAAGAGGAAATATAGATTCCGTATATACATACTTTAAAGAAAAAAAAGAGATAAAAGGAGAAATAACAATAGTTTTTAAGTTTATGGAGGCAGATGAAAATGAAAAAAGGTTATAAGGAGAAATTTTACGTTACAACACCAATTTATTATATAAGCGGTGAACCTCATCTTGGACACCTTTACACAACTGTAGCAGCTGATATAGTTTCAAGATTTAAGAAAAATTCAAACTATGATGTATTATTTTCAACTGGTAGCGATGAAAACTCTCAAAAAATTATCAAAGCAAGCGCTAAGCTTAATCTTGATCCAAAAGAATATGTAGATAGAGAATCATTGAAATGGAAAACTTTTTTTGAGAATTTTAATATCAAGTTTGATAGATTTATAAGAACCACTGACCCAGATCATATAGAAGTAGTTCAATATGCACTTAAGAAGCTTTACGACAAAGGTTATATTTACAAAGGTAAATATGAAGGTTGGTATTGCACTGAATGTGAGTCTTTTTTGCCAGAAACAGTCGAAAAAGAAAACATTTGTCCTGAATGTGGTAGAGAAATAATATGGGTTTCTGAAGATAATTATTTCTTTAAATTAAGTTCATTTAGGAAGCCTTTAATTGAATTTTATGAGGCATATCCCCATGCTATAGAGCCAATTTCTCGCTACAACGAAATTATGAGCATGTTAGATGCTGAGTTAAAAGATATATCTATTTCGAGGAGTTCTATTCAATGGGGAATTAAATTACCTTTCTCTGAAGATCAGGTAACATATGTCTGGATCGATGCACTTCTAAGTTATTTAACTGTTCCAGGCTATATTCGAAACAAAGAAAAATTTGCAAAGTTTTGGCCTGCTGATTTACAGCTTATGTCCAAAGACATCATAAGATTTCATTGTATAATCTGGCCTGCATTACTCTTAGCGTTAGACTTGCCACTTCCAACAAAAATATTTATTCATGGTTGGTGGCTCACCTCCGGAGAGAAAATGTCTAAATCTAAAGGTAACATAATTGATCCAAATGATGTTGTAAGTAATCTTTCAAAAGAGGCTGGAATAGACAATAAAACGGCTGTTGATGCATTAAGACTATTTATGTTCAGAGAAACAAATTTTGGAGAAGATGCAGTTTTTACTTACGAAAGATTTTATGCCAGATATAATTTTGATCTTGCAAATGATTTAGGTAATCTTGTGAATAGGGTTTATACTATGACAAGGAAATACTTCGACGGAGTCATACCAAAACCTGCTCTTTTTTCAGATGAATTTGGCAAAATACTTAATAGTAGCACAAAATATTATATAGACCTTATGAATAAATATGATTTTAAAGGTGCTCTTGACAGTATATGGACACTAATAAGTTACTCAAATAAGCTCATTGAGAATACTAAACCTTGGGAATTATTTAAAAATAATGATTTAGAAAAATTAAGTAGTTTTTTGTATTCGCTTCTTGACGGTATAAGAATAATATCAATTATGCTTTCTCCATTTATGCCATCATTCTCAAGAGACGTTTTACAGTCCTTGGGTGTAAAAGAAAAAGGTATAGATTCACTAATTTTTGGAAAGTTAAACGAAGGGTTAATAATCAGTGATATAGGCATACTCTTCCCAAGAGTGAAAATTTTTAAAGATGAAGAAATTAAGAAACGTGAAGAGCTTGTTAGTATGGATTATTTCAAGAAAATCGATTTGAGAGTAGGAAAAGTAATTGAAGCAAATAGAATTGAGAATAGCAAAAAGCTTATTCTTTTGAAAATTGACATAGGAAACAATCAATCCAAACAAGTGGTAGCCGGAATTGGAAATGTTTATTCTCCTGAATCTTTAATTGGTAAAAACGTGGTTTTTGTAAATAATCTTGAACCTGTTAACTTAATGGGTTATACTTCCGAAGGCATGATTCTCGCAGCAGAAGATAATAATAAATTATCAATAATAATACCAGAAAAAGATATTGAGCCTGGATCCAAAATCAAATGATATGCCTCTATTTATAGATTCTCATGCGCATTTAAACCTTATAAATGAGAAAGTTAATGACATTATCTTAAAATGCAAAGAAGAGAGCGTTAACTACATTGTAAATGTTGGTTATGATTTACAGTCATCCGAATTTTCAATAAGTCTTGCTAATAATTATCCATTTGTTTTTGGCTCAATAGGAATTCATCCTCATTATGTCGATTCTGTAAAAATAGATGAAATCGAAAATATAATTGAAAGAAATGCTAATAACAAAAAAATTATTGCTTTAGGAGAAATCGGATTAGATTATGTAAGAAGCACAACACCAAAAAATAAACAATTTGAAGTTTTAGATTATCAATTGAGTTTGGCACAAACCAACAATTTACCAGTTATCATTCATAACAGATCAGCCGATAAGGATATTCTCCCAATTTTGTCTAATTATAAAAAATTAAGAGGCGTTTTTCATTGCTTTTCCTCTGATAAGGATTTTGCAGAAAAAGTTTTAGATAAAGGCTTCTATATTTCATTTACAGGGAACATTACATACCCAAATAGTCAAAATTTGCGAGAAGTAGTGAGTTGCATGCCATTAAATTCAATTTTACTTGAAACTGATGCACCCTATCTTTCACCGCAAATTTTAAGAGACAAAGAAAATCATCCAATGAATGTAAAATACATATATGAAGCAGTAGCAACTATTAAAAATATTGATATGGAGGAATTATCTCAAACAATTTTTAATAACTTTATTAACTTATTTCTAAAAGGAAAGGAAGTTACTATTGATGGCTAAAGCTTGTGAAATTGCATCTTTTTTAGATGATTTGCTTAAAACTTCTGAAATAGAAGATTATTCATATAATGGATTACAGGTAGAGTCTAATTGCGATATTGAAAATATTTATGGTGGAGTAGATGCTACAATGGAATTTTTTAATAAAGCAAGTTTTCCTCGTAATGCACTTTTTATAGTTCATCATGGAATTTTCTGGAAAAATAATGATCCAAGGATTATTAATGGTAATTACTCAAAAATAAATTTTCTTCTTAATAATAATTCGTCTCTTTATGCTTCTCATCTTCCGCTTGATCTGCATAAAACATATGGCAACAACATTTCACTCCTTGAATTTTTAGGCGTAGATAAGGATTCCATTACTTCTTTTGGTTTGTATCATGGAATTTCTATTGGTTTTCGTGGCGAATTTAAAAATCCAATTGCAATTTATGATATTTCAAAAAAGCTTGAAATGATTGCTAAAGATAAGGTATATGCATTTCCATTTGGGAAAAGAGAGATAAAGACAATAGGTGTAGTTTCAGGGGGAGGGTCATTCGCTGGATCCGAAGCACTCAAACTGGACCTTGATTTATTTCTAACAGGCGAAACCGATCATACTCTTTATACTTTTGCAAGTGATGCAAAATTGAGCGTTATTTTCGCAACACATTATGCTACTGAAACATTTGGAGTAAGAAATATAGGCAATTTATTAAGTCAAAATTTTAACATAAACTTTACATTTATAGACTTAGAACCTATATTTTAATTGAGAGTTTAATAGAAATCTCTAAAAAGGGAGGCTCCTTAAATGCTTAAAAGGGTAGGAAGTGTATTATTACTCATCTTTATCTTATGCTTCTCTATACAAGATATATTATCAATTGATGTAGTATGCTATAAATATGACCTTAGTTTATCTGGATCGACTCCTGATATTATTCCTCCTCCAATTCAAACTATATGGAGGGAAACAGTTGGTGAAACAAAATCATATCCCATCATAATAGGAGATAAACTTTATATTGGGACAACATGGGCTTTAGTATGCTATAATGCAAAATGGGGAACAAAAATTTGGCAGTACATTTCAAAAGATTTTTTGCATTCTTCACCTGCATATTATGCAGGTTATGTATATTGTGGACACCAAAACAATTTATACTGCATTAATGCAAAGACTGGCGTACTAAAATGGAAGTTCGATACAGGAAATAATTCGGTTAATTCGTCCCCAATAGTTTTTTCAAATTCAGTAATATTTGCTGCTAATAATAGATTGTATGCTTTGAATTACGAAACTGGAAAAACATTATGGTCAATAGGATTTGCCGCAAATATAGAACTTCCTGTAGCAATCGTTTCTGACAAATTTTTTGTAATTTCAGGCGATAAAGTTTATGGTTTTAACTTTAAAACTCATACCAAAATCTGGGAATATCAATTTCCAGAAAAAATTACCCAGAGCTTATCTTCATCGAGTGAGAATGTATATGTTTCATGTGGAAAAGAATTATATGCTATCGATTCAAGAACAGGAAAGTTAAATTGGAGACAATTCTTTACTGGAAAAGCTATGAACTCCCCAACATATTTTGGAAATGATGTTTTTGCTTCCTTTGATCAATATTTGTATTGTCTTGATAATAAAAGCGGAAAAATTAAATGGCAATTTGAAGCAGGATATTATATTGAATCAATACCATCTGTATCAGAAAAGTATGTTTGGATTGGTGCAGATGATTTTAATATTTACTGCGTTGATAGACTAAATGGTAAAAAGCTATTCGAATCTATTACGGGAAGTACGTCATATTATATAGTAATTGGAAACAACCAAATATTTTCACTATCAGTATACGGAGAGTTATTTGCCTTTATGCCTAAACCTTCAACAGATCAAACTTACGTTAAATTTGAATTGTGGATAGGGAAAAAATACGCTCGTAAAAATGGTAAATTTTTAAATATTGATGCTCCACCATTTATCGAAAATGGACGTACTTTAGTACCCATAAGAGTTATAGGAGAAGCTCTTGGAGCAACAGTAAACTGGTTCGCAGAAGATAAAAAGGTTACATATGCTCTCGGCACTAAATTTATTGAGCTTTGGATTGGGAACCCTATTGCTTACGTTTCTGGAAAGAAAGTCAAACTTGATACTCCGCCAAAAATAGTAAACAATAGAGCGTTTGTTCCATTGAGGTTTGTTTCAGAAAATTTATCTGCAAGAGTAAGTTGGGAACCTAACGAGAAGAGAATTACAATTGAGTATCCATAGTATTCTTATATATATTGCATCCTTAGTTTCTTATATAATTTAGTTTAACAGTTTTTACATTTCCTAATATTTTTTACAGTTTTTTATAGCTTATAAAAATTTTCTATTTACCGCGAGTTCCTTTTTTTGTAGAAGATCCACCTTTTGCGCCTTTACCTTTTCCCTGTCCACTAGAGCTTTTGCTTTTTCCTTTACCTTTCATTTATTTATCACCTTCCTTTAGAAAAATAAAATTTTCTGATTGATTATAATCAAATTTTTAAAAAAAGTAATAATTAAACAATATAAACATAATCACCTGTTTTGAGAAATGCAGCATTTGCTTCATCGGTATCAATATGAAAATCTAAAACAAAATCTTCTCTAATTCTTATAATTACGTTATGAAAAGTTATCTCTCTTATTCCTTCTCCTTTAACTGAGACAATTTGGTTATTTTGAACATTAAATCTTTTAGCATCATCTGGTGACATATGAATATGTCTTGCAGCTATTATTACGCCATTTTCTATGCTTATAATTCCATTTGGTCCAACCACTACTATACCTGGAGTCTGATCAATATTTCCTGATTCTCTTATGGGGGCTTTGATTCCAAGTTTAAAGCAATCAGTTAAAGAAAGTTCAACTTGAGTCTCTTTTCTTACAGGACCGAGAATTCTTACATTTTCTATGGAACTCTTGCATGTAACAAGTGTCACAAATTCGTTGGCTGCAAATTGACCTTTTTGGGTGAGATCTTTATATTTTGTTAAATTATAACCTTTCCCAAATAATATTTCTAAATGCTCATTCGTGACATGAATATGTCGATTGGAAACCCCAACAGGGATTTGTAGTTTATCATTCATTTCATGAACTCCTTAATTTAAATATTTAAAGCAAAGTAGATTATCATAATAATTAACGATACACACATAAACCAGTTTAGTTCAGACTTTTTACCGCTCAGCAGTCTAAAAATGTTTATTATTGTATAAGTTCCAAAACCCAAAAGAAGTCCTAAAGCTGGATTCATACACATAAAACCCACAATAACCATAATAATTGCTGGAATAAATTCATAAATAGCATCGATATTTATTTTTTCAGATGCATACTTTAAAATTAATCCGCCTGATCCGATCAAAATAACCGAGATCGCAGCGGGTGATACAAAGAAATTAGTGTATGGAAAAAGTAGCGAAAAAAGTAGCATTAAAAGACCACAAAATACAGCCGTTAATCCAGTTTTACCTTCATTTATAATTGGTATGGCAGATTCAGAAGAATATGTATAGTATGTTGTATTAGTTAATGTACCAATTAAAGCTGATAAACCATTAACTCTACTAAGTTTTGAGAATTTATCACTACTCTCAATATCTCCTTCATCTTTTCCATATTCTAAAAGAGAACTTGTGAAAAATAAGTTTGAAAAGAACAAAATTATGAAGAAAGAAAAACTCAGCTTAAGAAGAGCAGTAGAAGAAAGCCTTATTATTTCCCAAAATTTGCCGAAGGCTTGTAGGTTTAGGAATGTTTTAAATGATGTAAGCTTAGAAAAAATTATTTCAAAGCCCTCAGGACGTAAAATATTTTCTATAGGAGAAAATCTTACGAAATTAGATATTGCCCCTTTGGAAAGTCCAGATGACCAATTTATAGGAATGATAAAGCCCAATACAGCCATAATGATAAAGGTAATAATAAAAGAGTATTTATTTTTACTCATATAAAGAACAACAAAGAGACAAATGCCAATAATTGTTAGCAGGGGTACAGGAGATAAGATATTTCCAAGACTTAATGGAAACGTAAAACTTATAGATGGAGCAACTCCCCCTAATGTAGTTGCTGGTGTAGGCACCTCAGTTTTAGTGATTAATCCTGAATTTATAAGACCAAAAAAGATAAGAAGTAATCCAAGAATTAAAGCAAAAAAGTTGCTTAATGACTTAGGTATTAGTTCAAGAAAACGATTTTTTTTAAAGAATATTGTGACAATTACGAATAAAAGCGAACCAATAAATGCAGATACAAGGACGTATTCAAGCTGATGGCCCAGATATATATGACCAGTAACAGCAATCATTATTGAAAAAATTATATTTGGTACAATAGCAAATGGTAGATTGGTTAGGAAGCCACTTAAAATAGTTAAAAGCCCTGAAGTTATTCCAATAATAATTATTAATGCAGGGTATACAAGGTTTAGCTCCCCAGGGGTGAATGAATCTTTAAGTATATCGGCAGTAAATTTTATTAATATGTATGAAGAAAGAAAAAGTATAAGACCTGCATATAACTCATTTTTGATTGAGCTACCTCGATCTTTTAACCTAAAAAAATTAGTAATAAATGCTGGTTTAACCATTATTTATACTTACCTCCTCTATATAATGTTTGGCAACTTCTAAATAGTGAGTAGCTGAATTATTTATCTGTTCTATTTCTTCTTTTGTGAGTTCTCTAACAACACGCGCAGGAACTCCCATAACTAAAGAATTTTCTGGAATAAATTTATTTTCAGTTACAACTGCTCCAGCTGCTATTAATGAATTCTTAGAAATATGAGCGCCATTCAAAATTATAGCCCCCATGCCAACTAAAACATTATCATCTATTTTGCATGCATGTAATATTGCATTGTGTCCGACGGTAACTCTATTTCCTACTATTGCTGGAATATCCTCCTCTACATGGATTGTAGCATTGTCTTGAATGTTTGTCTCCTCGCCAATTATTATAGGCGCAATATCAGCCCTAAGAACAGCATTGAACCATATACTTGAATTTAAAAATAGTTTAACATTTCCGATTATTCGGGCACTATCTGCTATGAATATGGCATTAAGGACATCTGGAACCATTCCTTTATATGGTATAAGCTTCATTTTTCATTCACCTTTTTCTTTCTACTAATTCTTTTGGTAATTATACCTTATTTAGATTGCTTTACTAAATAGCTTTGAAATTTTTTTGTAAATCATTTTTATTCATTTTTTATGTATTTATATCTCTTAGATCATTATCGAAATCATTTATCAGGAATCAAGTATTCTTCGTTATTCTCGAGTTTTTATCTTATCGAGAGCCCTACTCCAATAATTCTTTAGGGAATCCAGAAAGCAATAAATAATATGGATCCCCGATAAAAGATTTCGGGAATTACAGATACTGAAATTCCTCAGGACGAGTATGGCAATACCACACTTTCGGGATGACACCCACACCCGTCACCCTGAGGAGCGTATTTTACTTCGTAAGGGTCTCCGCTCACCACCACGTCACCCCGAGGAGCGTATCTGAAAGCGACGAAGGGTCTCCTCTTTTTATTCTTGCATACACAGTAAATGCAAATAAAACATAAACCAAAATCCCACAAATGGTAAAAGACAGATACTGAGATTCCTTAAGGACTTGTGCGAAAATACCGCACTTTCAGAATAACGAAGAAACCTAAGAATGCAACAAAAGCGAGGAATGGCAAAAAAACTATTTGCATATTATTTTTAAATGAGGCAAATCGGACTCTTGCTATTGTAATGGTTTTAGTGATAATTATTTTAAAATCTTATTAGAAAAAGAAAGTTTTAATAGGGAGCTTTTATAAAGATGGATAACAATAGCCTTAGAGTTCTTGAGCTTGATAAAGTCTTAAAGATTCTTTCTGGATATGCAAAGACAAAAGCAGGAATTCAAAAATGTTTATCTCTTAAACCTTCTTCTGACATTGAAACCATTAAAACAAGCCTTAAAGAAGTCACTGAAGCAAAGAAATACATAAATATATATAGTACTCTCCCTATTTTAGAAACAGATGAAGCAAAAGCAGCAACTGATAGAGCTGCTATCAGCGGACTGCTCAACGAAAAAGAATTATTAAGTATATTGAGCCAGCTAAAGACATTAAAAAGAATAAAAGATTCCTTTAAAGACATTAAGGATGATTATCCTCTTCTCTATAAATATGCTTCTAAGATTACAATACAAAAGGAAATTGAAGATGCTATAGAATCAAAAATTGGTGATGATTGTGAAGTAAAAACTGATGCCTCTCCGGAACTATCACGAATAAGAAGAAACATTAAGGAATTAAGAGCATTGATTTATAATAAGATTAACGAGCTTTTTAACTCTCAGTCATATTCGCGAATGTTTCAGGAAAATATTATTACTATTAGAAATGGAAGATATGTGATTCCCTTAAAAGCAGAGTTTAAAGCACATTTTCCCTGTATAGTCTACGATCAGTCGACATCAGGCGAAACTCTCTTTGTGGAGCCCCTTTTAATAACTTCATTAAATAATGACTTTAATATTTTGCTATCTCAAGAGAAAAGAGAGATAAACAGGATTTTATCGCTTCTGTCTAACCTTGTCAGAGAGAAGGCAAAAGAAATTTTATCTTCAATTAAAATTGTTGAAGAGTTTGATTTTATCTTTGCAAAGGCAGCTATGGCAATAGAACGGAATTACGATGAGCCCGAGATAAGTGATAATCAGTCATTCAATCTAAAGAGAGCAAGGCATCCACTAATACCTGGTAATGAAATAGTTCCTATAGATATAAATTTAGGGGAGAAATTCCGAACTTTAATAATAACAGGACCTAACACTGGCGGCAAAACCGTTACTTTAAAAACTTGTGGTTTATTGGTAGCAATGACCTATTGCGGTCTTCACATTCCTTCAGATGAAAATACCAAAATTGGTTTCTTTGCTGACATTTTAGCAGATATCGGCGAAGAGCAGAGCATAGAGCAGAGTCTCAGTAGTTTTTCCTCTCATCTTTCAAATATAATTCATATTTTAAAGCTCGCCAACAAAAACACTCTTGTTCTATTAGATGAATTAGGCGCCGGTACAGATCCAGATGAAGGTGCAGCCCTCGGTATGGCAATCATAAGCTACCTTCATAGAGAAGAAGTTCCGCAGATTATTACTACTCATTTGAGCCAAATAAAATCATTTGCTTACAACCACGATGAAGCGGAAAATGCTTGCGTTGGCTTTGATTTGGAATCTTTAAAACCAACTTTTAAGGTTTTAATAGGAGTACCAGGCCAAAGTCATGCCTTCCAGATAGCTAAAAGATTGGGTTTACCCCAGGATTTAATAGAGTCTGCAGAAAAGTTTATCGGTAAAAAAGAATTAGAGGTTAAAGCTTTAATCGATGGTTTAATGCAAAAAACAGAAGAAATTGAAGCTCACAGATTAACAAGTGAATCAGCAAGAAAAGAGGCAGAAGAACTTAAGAATAAATATAATCGTGAAGTTCAAAATTTTGAATCTTCAGTCAAAGAAAAAAAGAAAACTCTTTATCAAAATACCGTTAAAGAAATAAAAGAAATAAGAGAGAAAGCTTCAAAATTATTATCAGAACTTGCCAAAAAGAAAGAGGCTTCTTCTGAGGCTCATAAACTCTTTGAAGAGATAAGACAAATTGAGGAAGAAACAGAGAATAAACTAAAAGAAATGGAAGAAATGGAAAAGGACCTATTGCCGATTCAGGAAAGTTCAGACGTCGAAATTGGGTCAAGTGTATGGGTGCGTAAATATAAAAGAGAAGGGCTTGTCATATCTAAAGACGATGAAAAAAAGACTGTTGAGGTGATAATGGGTTCATTTAGGGCTGTAATTCCATTAAATGAATTATCAAAAATAGAAGAAACAAAAGAAGAAATTTACGAGTCTATTTCTTTAGACGGAGTTAAAAAGAAAAGACTAATTTCTCAAAAAATTGACCTTCATGGATTAAGAGTTGAAGAGGCTTTACCTCTACTTGATAAATATCTTGATGATGCATACTTAAGTAAATTACCTCTTGTATATGTAATGCATGGCGAGGGGAAGGGTATCTTAAGAGATGAAATAAGGAATTTTCTAAAGACTCATCCTCATGTTAGTGATTTTGATCCAAAGGATACCTTTGTAATAGTCTATCTTAAATAAGATTATTTAGATTCGAGTCTAATCCAATAAGGAATTCATCAATACATTTTTTAACTTCATTTGCGTCAAGTGAACGGTGAAAATTATACAGTTCTTTTCCGGGGCTATCGTTATAATAAGGTCTTGTACAGTTATCACAACCACTTGTAAGGAATGGTTTACCACTCTTTATTAATTTTTTAACCTTTTCCATATCTTCAATTTTAACATTAAGTTTTATAAGATCTCCAGAACTATTAAATTCTGGTTCAAATGAAATATCTTCGTATATTAGAGCTCTTAATACCTGTACTTTCCTATACGAACTTAAATCTGGCTTGGGAAGATTTTCAAGTTCAGTTCCTATTATGGGAGTAAATGAAAAAAGCCCAGTATTAATCAAATTTGATTTTAAGAAACTCATCATTTTAAAAAAGTCTTCGATAGTATCAGATAAACCATATATCAAATGCGTTCCAATGTGGCCCTTGTAAATTTGTGATAAGCCAACCAGTGTTTCAACCTTTTCTTTAAAATCATTACCCTTAATTTTCTCATATGAATCTAATTTTGCGCAATCAAGAGGTATTGTTATGGTATCCGCTCCAATTTCGAATAAACTTTTCAAAAATTCAATATTTGTTGAAGCAATAGAAATTGATATTTTGAAATTATTTCTGCTTGCCAAGATTAGGCTTTCAACCAAAGATTTGAGCATATTTAAAAAATATTCATCTGAAACAATCTGAAGACAAATTCTCTTTATACTATTTGCTTTATCTATAGCATTTAAAAGCTCTCCATCACTAACATTTTGCCATGTAATACGTGATAAATAATTAGAACAGGTTGAAGAGGTAATAGATTGTGAGCAGAATTTACAGGAATTCCTACATTTCTCCCCGACCATTACATAAATTGTCTCAAGTGGAAAATCTATTACACTTTTTCTTAAACCGAGCTTAATAGCAGATGCATACGAAAGCTTTAAATTCATTACTTTACAACAATAACACCAATTGTTATGTTATCTTTTACATTATTTGCTATAGCAGATCTTACAAAAGCATTACAGATTTCTTTAGAATCGGTACTATTTGAAAGAATTTTCAAAGACTCTTCATTAAAGTTTTTATATCTTACTGCACCGTCAGTTGCAGTAATGTAAATGTCTCCTTTTTCTATTCGAAATTCTTTTACTGAGTAAGATAGCTCTTTGCTGACTCCAATTACATGTTTGCTTGGATCTTTAAGAGTTGATAATGGTTCACTGCCGCATAATTTAGTTAGCCTCATTCTATGATAGCGATAAATATTCGCGTCTCCAACTGTTAAACCAGTAAACCTATTATTTTTTGTTATACAAGAAACCGCTAAAGTAGCTGCCATATTTGAATATGATTTAATCTTTTGCGACATTGAAAGTATTTGAAGATTAATTTGTTCGATAATTTTAATTAAAAAATCTCTGTTGCTTATAGTTTTAGATTCAGAACCAAGAATTGTTTCCTTATGCATATAATATTCCTTAATTTTTTCAATAACATTTTTACTTGCAATTTCAGGAACAGCATTGTTTCTTACTCCATCAGCAACAGCCATCAAAACTTTAACATCAGGAGCTATGGAGTAAGCCAACATGCAATCATCCTCATTTTTTTCTCCGCATAAACCTATATCGGATAAAACGTATGCATCTAACTTATAGTCTCTAAATAGGATCATGCAAAAATCTTCTCTTTCTTTAGCACTTTCTTCAAATACATCCCTGTATAAGAATTGTCACTGCCTGCTACTTCTTCAGGTGTTCCTTTGGCAACTATATATCCTCCATAATCACCTCCGCCTGGTCCTAAATCAATTATATAATCACTACTTTTTATTACATCGAGGTTATGCTCAATCACTATGACCGTGTTCCCTTTGTCAACTAATTTGTTTAAAACCTCTAAAAGCCTCTTTATATCTGCAAAGTGTAAACCAGTTGTTGGTTCATCAAGTATGTACAAAGTTTTACCTTCACTTTTCTTGGATAGCTCTAAGGCTAACTTTATTCTTTGGGCTTCTCCTCCTGAAAGAGTTGTTGAAGACTGACCAAGTTTAATATATCCTAATCCAACATCTCTAAGTAATTCAAGTTTTCTTCTTGCTTTGGGATAATTCTTAAACAATTCAAATGCATCATCGGCTGTCATATCGAGAACATCGTAAACATTATATCCTTTATATCTTATTAAAAGCGTCTCTTTGTTAAATCTTTTACCTTCACATACCTCGCAGGGTATATAAACATCAGGCAAGAATTGCATTTCTACTTTTTTCAAACCATCACCCATGCATGCTTCACATCTCCCGCCCTTTACATTAAAACTAAATCTACTTATAGTGTAGCCTCTCATTTTTGATTCTGGGAGTGACGCAAAAATCTGCCTTATGTCAGTCCAAAGACCGATGTAAGTAGCAGGATTTGACCTTGGTGTTCTACCGATTGGATTTTGATCAACAATTATTACTTTCTTAATGTTTTCGATGCCGAAAATTTTATCATATTCTCCGGGAGTTTCTTTAGAATTGTGTAGAATTGATGCAAGCGCTCTATATAGCACATCATTTATTAATGTACTTTTCCCTGAACCAGAAACACCTGTGATGCAAATAAACTTTCCCAAATTAAAACTAACAGAAATGTTTTTAAGATTATGCTCTCTAACGCCAGTAATTTTGAGCGTTTTACCATTTCCCTTTCTTCTACTTTCAGGAACAGGAATAAGCTCCTTACCTGATAAAAATCTACCAGTAACAGATCTTTCTTCATTTATTATATCTTCCAATTTCCCAGAAACAACAACTTCTCCACCATCGGTTCCAGCTCCAGGACCAACATCAACTATAAAATCAGCACTTCTTATTGTATTTTCATCATGCTCAACTACAATTACCGTATTTCCAAGGTCTCTAAGTTTAAATAGTGTTTTAAGAAGTTTTTCGTTATCTTTCGAGTGCAATCCAATACTTGGTTCGTCTAATACATAAAGTACGCCCACTAATCCAGATCCAACCTGGCTTGCAAGCCTTATTCTTTGGGCTTCTCCTCCTGAAAGAGTCGCAGATTCTCTGCTTAAAGATAGATAATCAAGTCCAACATTAATAATAAAGGTAAGTCTTGAACTAATTTCCTTTAAAATTCTATCTGCAATAAGTTTCTCGTTTTCTGTAAGTTTGACTGTCTCAAAGAATTGTAAAAGACTTCTCAAAGACATATCGCATAAATCAGCAATGTTTTTACCATTTATAGTTACCGATAAAGCCTCTTTCTTAAGACGCGTTCCATTACAGGAAGAACATTTTTTCTTGATCATAAGTTTTTCGTATTCCCAGAGCATCATTTCTGAATCTGTTTCTGAATACCTTCTCTTTATAGTGTTTATAACTCCTTCATAGTATCTATCGCCGTAAAGAATAGCATTTTTTGTTCCATTCTTTAATAATTTATATGGAGTATTCAATGATTCTCCATATCTTTCAAGTACTCGTTCTATAAGGTTTAATGTATAGCTTTCTGTATAATTTCTAAAGCCAGGTATATCTATTGCACCATCAATAATGGATTTTTCTGGATCTTTTATAATTAGCGATGGGCTAACCTCATTTATAACTCCTAACCCATTACACTCCGGGCAAGCACCAAAAGGACTATTAAATGAGAACAGTCTCGGCTCAATTTCAGATATGCTGATTCCGCATGTAGGACAAGCAAATTTTTCAGAGAATATGTGCGTCTCCCACTTATTTTCTGTATTCACTCTTATTTCTATCATGCCGTTTGCTAATTCCAATGCTTGCTCTATTGAATCAGCTATTCTTGGCCTTTCACCCTCTTCTACGGTCAATTGATCAACAATGACTAATATAGAATGCTTTTGAGTTTTTTTAAGAATTATTTTATCATCAATATCGTAGAGATTTTCATCCACAATAACTTTTACATAACCCTTCATCTGTAATTCTGAAAAAAGATTCTTAAATTCTCCCTTCTTTTCTCTTACAATTGGAGCAATAATCTGAATCATTTTATCATTAAACGATAACATTACCCTTTCAATAATCTGGTCTAAACTCTGGGATTTAATTTCCTTACCGCAATTAGGACAATGCGGAATCCCAATTCTTGCAAAAAGAAGCCTTAAATAATCGTAAACTTCTGTCATTGTACCCACTGTGGAACGTGGATTTTTGCTCCCTGAATGTTGAGTTATTGCAATAGAAGGAGAAAGCCCTTCAATATGGTCAACATTGGGCTTTCTTAACTCTCCTATAAATTGTCTTGCATAAGTCGAGAGAGACTCCAAATATTTTCTCTGCCCCTCAGTATATATTGTATCAAAAGCGAGTGAAGACTTGCCTGAACCAGAGATACCTGTGATAACCACTAATTTGTTTCTCGGTATATCAAGGTTTATATTTTTTAAATTATGTTCTTTTGCTCCTCTTATTCTAATAAAATCATCTTGCATATTTGTTACGATTTATCTTCTTCTAATTTCTCTTTATATTTAAAGCAAGCATTAATAAATCCAATGAATAGTGGGTGAGGCCTTAGAGGTCTTGAGATAAGTTCAGGGTGAAATTGACTAGCAATGAAAAATGGATGAGTGCTTAATTCTACAATTTCAACAAGATTTTTATCCATATAAACACCTGATACTTTCATATTTGCCATTTCAAGTCGATTTCTAAATGCATTGTTTACTTCATATCTATGGCGATGTCTTTCATGTACTATTTCCTTATTATAGAGCTTGCTTGCCAATGAACCTTGAGCAATTTTACATGAAAAAGCACCAAGCCTCATATTGGCACCTTTTTCATTTAGTCCTTTCTGCTCAGGCATTAAACTTATAACAGGATACGGAGTAGTGGGATCAAATTCAGAAGAATTGGCATTAGTTAATCTTAAAAAGTTTCTTGCAAAATCTATAACAGCAACTTGAAGTCCTAAGCAAATTCCAAAAAATGGAATATTTTCTTCTCTTGCATATTTTACTGCATTAATCATTCCTTCTATACCCCTTTTTCCAAAACCACCAGGAATCAAAATTCCATGTAAACCATTAAGCACATCATGTGGATCATTCTTTTCCAAACTTTCTGCAGAAATCCATTTTATGTTTACTTTTACTTTTGTGTTTACTTGAGCATGCTTTAAAGCTTCTACAAGAGAAATATAAGCATCGCACATAGATGTATATTTACCAATTATACCTATATCTACAGAACTAGTTAGATTATTAATGGTATTAACCATTTCTTCCCATTCATCAAAATTTGCTTCTCTCTCTGGAAGCTCCCATAATTCTAATAAAGTTTTACTTAAACCCGCTTTTTCAATCATTAAAGGTACTTCATAGATGTTTTGGGCGTCAATAACTGAAAAAATTCTTTCCTTTTTCACATCACAAAATAAAGAAATTTTTTCTGCAATATCATCAGAAATTTCTCTGTCCGAGCGGCATGCAATTATATCAGGCTGAATTCCAACTCTTCTAAGTTCTGCTACACTGTGTTGAGTTGGTTTTGTTTTTAACTCATCTGTGGCTTTTAAATGAGGTAAATAAGTCAGATGTAAGAAAAGAACATCGCGAGGAGGATTTTCCATTCTAAATTCCCTTATTGCTTCAAGAAATGGAAGACCTTCAATATCTCCTACTGTTCCACCAATTTCACCTATGATTATGTCTGGCTCTACTGCTTCTTTGAGCTGATAAATTCTTTGCTTTATTTCGTTCGTGAGATGCGGTATAGTCTGAACTGTTGCGCCAAGAAAATCACCTCTTCTTTCCTTTGCAACTAACTGCGAATAAACTGACCCGGCAGTAACATTATTTAAATGAGACAAATTCTCATCAAGAAATCTTTCGTAGTGTCCCAAATCAAGGTCTGTTTCAGCACCATCATCAGTCACAAAAACTTCTCCATGCTGATATGGGTTTTGCAATCCTGCATCAACATTTAGGTATGGATCAAATTTTATTATAGATACTTTGAACCCTCTTGCTTTTAAAGTTTTCCCAATAGAAGATGTAAGAATGCCTTTTCCAAGAGAGGACATGACTCCACCAGTTACAAAAATATACTTAGTACCCATTTTTTAATCCTCCAATATTATCCTTTATCTATATAAAACAACTAAAATTCACTTTTGTTTCTTTGAAATGCTAAATCAATAAGTTTATCAATAAGCTCATTATAGGGTATTTTTGAATATTCCCATAATTTTGGATACATACTAATTGAGGTAAATCCCGGTATTGTGTTAATTTCGTTCACATACAGTTCATTTGTTTCTTTATCAAGAAGAAAATCCACTCTTGCCATTCCGTAACAACCTAAAATTTTAAAACACATTTTACTCGTTTCTCTCACCTTGTTAATCATTATATCATCAAGGTTTGCAGGTATTACAAGCACAGTATCAGTATCAACATACTTAGCTTTATAATCATAAAAAGCTCTATTAGGAATAATTTCTCCAGGGTAAGAAACTTCAATTTGTTTAAAATCTCCAAGGACACTACACTCAATTTCTCTTGCATTAATTGCTTGTTCTATTAGCACTTCTCTTGAATAGTTAAATGCTAATATAATAGCTTCTTTCAGTTCACTTTTATTCATCACTTTTGATATTCCAATGCTCGATCCAGTATTGGCAGGTTTAACAAACAGTGGTAATTTTAGCTTTGTAATAATTTCCGTTAGAGTTTCATCGTCCAATTCTATGTTTTCTTTAAAAAAATGCAAATAATCAGCTTGCTTTATGTTTGATGCACCAAGTACTTTTTTTGTAAGGACTTTATTCATACATAAGCTTGAAGATTGCGTATCAGCACCAACATAAGGAATATTACATAACTCTAATAGTCCTTGAATTAATCCATCTTCTCCACCTCTACCATGTAGTACAGGGAATACACAATCAATAGGAATGAATTCATCATTTAAATTTATTCCTTTTCTATTATTAAGAGATAAAGTTAATTCTTGACCTTTATCCGGAACGACTTTTAGAGACTCAAACTCCTCTTTTGTAAATAAGTTCCACTTTCCACTTTTGGTTATACCTATAAGAATTGGATTATATTTACCCTTTGTTAGGTTTGCATGTACAGATTTTGCAGAGACAACAGAAATCTCATGTTCTGGAGAAATCCCTCCAAATAACAAAGCTAAATTAATCATTAAAGTAATACACTCCTTATTTTCGGAAAGAGAAAATCTTCGTAATAGTTCATATGATCATTATCATTGTAAACATATAGTGTCTTAAATCCAAGATATTTTGCTGAAATAATATTTTCAAATGAATCGTCTATAAAGATTGCGTTTTTAACATTGATATCTAATTTATTTATTACTTTTTTAACTGAATTTAAATAAGGTTTTCCATAATAATCCATAAATTCAATATCATAAATGTCGCTAAAAAGTTCATCAACTCCTAAAGTTTTGAGAACATTTTTAGCATAAAACAATGGGCTATTTGTAACAATATACTTTTCCCCAGGGAGGCTCAAAATAAAATCCTTGAGTTTTTCCTCTTTCTGTAAAAACTCACTTACATCTATATTGTGAACATAAAATAAAAATTCAGCAGGATCTACATTAAATTCATTTTTTAGACCCAAAAGTGTTGAACAATATTCCTTTATGTATCTCCTCCTTATTTTAAATACATAAGGAAGATCTAAATTCAATTTGTTTGAGACATACATATTAATCCTTTTGTTTAAGTAATCAAACATTCCTGAATTAGCACTATACAAAGTATTATCAAGATCAAATAACCAGCTTATTTCATTCATTTGTTAAATGTTCCCTTAAAAAATTCATAAGTTTTTCTAATGCCATCAGAAATATCTGTCTTTGGCTCCCAACCGAGCTCTTTTTTAGATTTTTCTGCATTTAGAGCAATTCTTTCAATTTCTCCAGGTCTTCTATCTGCATATACTGGATCTAAACCTTTACAACCAGAAACATCACTAATAATAGCATATAGTTCATTTACCGATATTTCTTTACCAGTGCCTAAATTATAACACTCATTATTTCCCTTATTTAAGGAAAGAAGAATTCCATCAATAATGTCTCCTACATAAATGTAATCTCTCGTTTGATTGCCATCGCCGTAAATATAAACTTTTTCGCCCGACAGAATTCTACCTATGAAAATTGCAACAACTCCAGCTTCTCCGTAAGGGTTCTGCTTCTCACCATAGACATTAGGAAGCCTTAAACTTACGAAATTTAAACCATAGAGTTTATTATAGAGCTTTAAATAGTTTTCGAAAGTTAATTTACTGACCCCATAATGACAATCAGGATTTATTTTATAGTCTTCTTTAACTGGTATATCAGCCTGCAAAACATTACCATATAATGCTCCACCAGTATTAGTATATATTATTTTTTTTATCCTATATTTTACGCATTCCTCGAGGATATTGATCCCTCCAATTATATTAACATTCGCATCAAATACAGGCTCTCTAACAGAGGCTCTAACATCAATTTGAGCAGCTAAATGAAATACATAATCTGGTTTTTCGATATCAAAGATTTTATTAATTATTTCTTTATCTGTAATATCTGCAAGGTAAAAATTAGCTTTATCTGGAACATTTTTTAAAAAACCAGAAGACAAATTATCGATAATGGATACCTGAAAGTTTTCTTTTATAAGCCTATCTGCAAGGTTTGAACCAATAAAACCTGCTCCACCCGTAATTAGTGCTTTCATTTGCTATTCCTTTCTTTAAATAAATAATTCTAATAATAAAATTATATCTATGAAGTTTATTTCTGTATATCGGAGGTTAAAATATGAAGCCTTTAACTGGAATTAAGGTACTTGATCTTACACGTGTTCTTGCGGGACCATTATGCACTGCGATCTTGGGAGACCTTGGTGCAGATGTAATAAAAATAGAAAATCCTAAAAAAGGTGATGAAACAAGAGGATGGGGTCCACCTTTTGTAAATGGCGAAAGCGCATATTATCTCTGCGCTAACAGGAATAAACGCTCTGTTACTTTAAACTTTAAGTCAGAGGAAGCAAGTAAAATTATCAATAGTCTTGCAGCTAATTCAGATGTAGTAGTTCTAAACTATACTCCAGCTCGGATTGAAAAATTTAACTTTTCATATGAAAGGTTTAAATCAATAAATGAAAAAATAATATGGGCAAACATTAGTGGGTTTGGTTTAACTGGACCCCGCAAAGATGAACCAGGCTATGATATAATGATTCAGGGACAGAGCGGACTTATGAGTATAACAGGTGAAGAAAATGGAGAACCAATGAAAGTTGGAGTAGCAATTGTTGATGTAATCACTGCATTATATAATGTAATATCAATAATTTCAGCTATTAGAAGAAGAGACATTGAAGGTTTCGGAGCCAAAATTGATAATTCACTTTTAGAATGTGCTACTTCATCGCTTGTTAATGTAGCAAGCGGATACCTTATTAGTGGAGATCTGCCAAAAAGATATGGTAATGCCCATCCAAACATTGTCCCATATCAAGTTTTCAAAGCTCTTGATGGGTATTTCATTTTAGCTATCGGAAATGATGATCAATGGATGAGGCTTTGTAAGGTAATTGAAAGAGAAGACATATTGAGCGATAAAAGGTTTTCAACTAATACCGATAGAGTTAAAAACAGGGAAGATTTGATACCAGTATTAAGTCAGGAATTCCAAAAAAAGAATATGGACTATTGGCTATCTTCATTCAAACTTAATAATATTCCTTCTGGTCCTGTAAATACAATTGATAAAACTCTAAATGACCCACAAATTATTGATAGAGGATTGATTGCTTCCATTATGCACCCTCTATGCGGAGAAATAAAACTTTTGCGAAACCCAATTCATTTAGATAATTCAAATTTAGATATTGAAAGGCACCCTCCACTATTAGGAGAACATACAAATGAAATTTTAAAAGAGTTAGGCTATACCGAAGCTGAAATAGAAGAACTCAAAGCAAAGAATGTGATATAAAATACACTTAAATCTAATTATGGAAAATATTATAAATTATACACTCTGAATCATAACCACATTACCGTCTTCCTGAGGGAGTGTATTTTGCGACCGAAGGATCCCATTCTCGGTGTCATTCCAAGCGATTGCGGGAATCCAGAAAGCAATAAATAATATGGATCCCCGATAAAAGATTTCGGGGATGACAGTTGTGTGGATTTCGGGGATGACAAAAGTAAAAAGAGGAGATTCTTCGTTAAATCTGCAAAAAAAGCACCATCGGAATGTAAAAAAAAATACTAATCAACCAATAGATAGATTCGAGAATGAGAAAAGAACAAATCCAAAAAACCTTTACTTGAAAAAGTGAAAATAAATCCTTAGAATTAACCTTATGAAATTTAGAAGACTTCCAGGCACAAGAGATATATTACCAGAAGAGGCATTAATATGGGAAAAAGTGGAAAATGTCATAAAGGAGACTGCAAAAGCTTATTCGTACTTCGAAATAATAACTCCCACATTTGAAAGTTCAGGGTTGTTCACTCATTCTGTAGGAGATTCAACTGATATTGTTACCAAAGAAATGTATACTTTTACTGATAAAGGCGGCAGAGAAATCACTCTTAAACCTGAGGGCACCGCGCCAGTAGTTAGAGCCTACATAGAAAATAACTTGAGTGCCAATCCTAAACCGGTAAAGCTTTTCTATATAGACCGATTCTTTAGATATGAGCGTCCACAAAAGGGTAGATTGAGGGAATTTCATCAGTTTGGAGCAGAAGTATTTGGTAGTTCGAGTACCCTTGTTGAGGTAGAATTAATAAAATTATCTTTTGAAATTCTTGAGAAATTGGGTTTTAAGGATCTTACAGTTGATATTAACACTATTGGTTGTAGAGACTGCAATCCAAAATACAAAGAATCCTTAAAGGATTATTTCAATACTCATAGAGAAGATCTTTGTGATGACTGTAAAAATAGAATTGAAAGAAATGTGTTAAGAGTCCTTGATTGCAAAGAAGAAGGTTGCAAAAAAGTAGTCAAAAACGCTCCAAAGATAAACAATTATTTATGCAATGATTGTGAAACTCAATTCGAAGAACTTAAAACAAATTTAGATAAATTTGACATTAGTTACAAATTGAATGAACATCTTGTGAGGGGTCTTGATTATTATAATAGGACTGTTTTTGAAGTTATATCATCTTCCCTCGGTTCTCAAAATGCCCTCCTTGGTGGGGGTAGATATGACTATCTTGTTAAAGACTTAGGGAGTATTGATACTCCGGCTTGTGGCTTTGCTCTTGGCATGGAAAGACTAATCATGCTAATAAATGAAGGGAATTTAATTAGCACTGTCCCTGCTGCACCTCTTATTTACATTGCTAATACCGGTGGTGATGCATTAACTCAGTCATTTAAGCTTGCCAATATTTTAAGAAAAGAAAATTTTAGTACTGAAGTTGACCTTGAAGGGAAGGGAATTAAGAAGGGACTTAGTTTTGCAGAAAAGAAGAGGATAAAGAAAGTAATAATAATCGGGGAAGATGAAGTTAAAAATGGTAACTATACATTACGAGATATGGATTCGCGAAGTCAGGATACATATTTTTTAAATGACCTGTTAAGCTATTTAAAATCTTTAAAGGTGAAAGAAGAATGAAATACCGTGATTATTACTGCGGAGAGATAGATGAGCAAACTGTTGGTAAAAATATTAATCTTTCTGGCTGGGTGGATAGGAAAAGAGAAGTAGGGGCTATAACTTTTATATTACTTAGGGATAGAACAGGCTTAGTTCAACTTGTTTTTGACTCAGTATACTCTAAGGTATCTTTTGACATTGCAGGTAACTTAAGCCACGAAGATGTTATAAAAATTAATGGTCTTGTACGGGAAAGAGCACTAAAAGATATAAATAGTTCAATGAAAACGGGTAAATTAGAAGTACTCGTTGAAAATATAGAAATACTCAATAAAACAACGGAACTACCATTTCAGATACAGAACTCAGAAAATATAACAGAAAATTTAAGGCTTAAATATCGCTACATCGACTTAAGAAATCCGCAAGTATTTAAAAATATTTATTCAAGGCACTTGGTTTTACAGGTTGTAAGGAAGTTCTTTTCTGATAATGGTTTTATAGAGGTTGAAACTCCTTACCTTGGCAGAAGTACTCCAGAAGGTGCAAGAGACTATCTTGTTCCATCACGTTTAAACCCAGGTAAATTTTACGCTTTAACACAATCACCTCAACTATATAAACAGCTTCTTATGATCGGTGGAATTGATAAATATTTTCAGCTCTCCCGCTGTTTTAGGGATGAGGACTTTAGGCTTGACAGACAGCCGGAATTCACTCAGATTGATTTCGAAATGTCATTTATAACTGAAGATGATATAAGAAAGCTAATAGAAGATCTAATGAAACAAGTATTCAAGGAAGTTTTAGGCATTGAAATTGTAACTCCCTTTCCCTGTATAAGTTATAATGATTCAATTTCCAGATATGGTACTGATAAGCCTGACTTGAGGTTTCCATTTGAAATAAAAGATTTAACTGATATTTTCTTAAATTCATTATTTGAACCATATAAAAATATTGCAATTGACGGAGGAATTATCGGCGCCATAAATATTGACTCAAAAATACTACCTCTTTCGAGAAAAGATGAAGAAGAAATAATAGAAATGATGAACTTTACAAATGGCTCTATAAAGACCTTGAGAGTACGAGAAGAGGATATTTCATTTAGTGGAATAAAATTTCTCTTAAAAGAGCAGATTGAAGAACTTACAAAAAGGCTTGAGTGCAATAAAAAGGACACTGCCTTTATTGTTTCGGGTAAAGCAGGAGATGTCTATAAAATACTTGGAAATATTAGAACTGAGATAATAAAGAGGCTACCAAAAGAGAAAAATGTATTCAAATTTGCATGGATAACAGATTTTAATCTTTTTGAGTGGAATGAAGAAGAAAAAAGGTTCGTTTCGAGCCAGCATCCATTTACTCTTCCAAATATTGATGACTTTAAAAAATATAAAGAAAATAATCCCTTGAAAATCAGAGCTAATTCATCTGATCTTGTTTTAAACGGCTTTGAGCTGGGCTCGGGGGGATTAAGGATAAATAATCCAGATATGCAAATAGAAGTGTTTAAAATTTTAGGACTTTCAGAAAATGAAATTTATGACAAATTTGGCTTTCTAATAGAAGCATTGAGTAAAGGAGCACCTCCTGAAGGAGGCTTTGCTATAGGAGTTGATAGGCTTGTTATGCTAATTACAGATGCATCATCCCTAAGGGATGTAATAGCATTCCCCAAAAATACACGCGGTGCTTCACCTTTAACGGGTGAACCAACTGAAGTAGACGAGAAACAACTTAAAGAATTAAAAATTAAAGTTGTTAAGGAAGGTGAAGATTGAATAGAAAAGATAGTTTAGAAAAATTAAAATCACAAAATCTTGATGCTTTTTTAGTTACAAAAGGAGAGAACCTAAGATTTTTAACTAACTTTTCAGGAATGGAAGGGTTTGCAGTAATTAATGCAAATGGAAGTTGCTATTTGATTACAGATAGTAGGTATACATATCAGGCTGAAATGGAAGTTTTCGAAACAGAAGTATTGGAGTATCAGTACAAAAATTTAATCGATAAAATTAGTGAAGTTTTAAAAAATACAAAAAGAGTTGGTATCGAAGGTTCTATGACTATTTCCTTTTACAACAAGCTCAAATCTAAACTTGAAAATAATGAATTTGTTGAGTGCAGTAACTTCTTTGAAGAATTAAGAATGGTTAAATCGCAAAATGAGCAGGATTTAATTGAAGCTTCCTCTCAAATTGCTTGTGAAGCTTACTTAAAAACTCTTGAGAATGTAAAAGAAGGAATAACCGAAATCGAACTTTCAGCCATTCTTGAATATGAAATGAAAAAAAGAGGTGCCACAAAAGCATCTTTTGACCTAATAGTTGCATCGGGGAAGAGAAGTGCAATGCCACATGGTTTAGCTTCTGAAAAAAAGATTGAGAAGGGAGATATTATTACTTTTGATTTTGGTAGTTTCTATAAAGGCTATGCATCTGATTGCACAAGAACAATTTCCCTCGGAAGACCTAAAGATAGTAAGTCTTATGAAATTTATAAAATTGTACTTGATGCTCAGCTCTCTGCGCTTAGCAAAATAAAAGAAGGTACAATAGCAAAAGAAGTTGATTTAGAAGCCCGTAATTTAATAACGAAAGCAGGTTATGGAGATAATTTTGGACATAGCACAGGACATGGTGTAGGCCTTGAAATACATGAACTGCCTCACATTTCTATAGAGTCTGAAACAGTTCTAAAAGAAGGTATGGTAATAACTGTCGAACCTGGGATTTATTTAAATGATAAATTTGGCATAAGAATAGAAGACCTTGTGATAGTTACAAAGAATGGTTGCAAGAATTTAACAAATTTGGAAAAAGAAACCCTCATAGAACTTTGAAGTTGAAATAACTTCCGCATTATATATTGAGTTTTCTTTATTAATTAAATCGATCGAAGGTTTATCCTATTATTCTTGGATTTTCTCTTTGTGTATTTCTTATATAATTCATTATCATTATATAAATGTATCTATTTGGAATTCGGTATCATTTGTTATCCTCGAATGTATTTATTGAGGATCCAGACCAATTACCGAAAGTTTTGAATGACTGAATTAACAATTTTACCCCACTATATACTTATATTATTGTTCTACCCCACTAATTAATTGGACGGTTTGTAATAAAATTAAGAGTACAAATAAGGTAGTAGTACTCGAACTTGCTTTTATACAACCCCAACCATATATAACCCTAAGCTATTCATTGGTAGAGATGAAGTTCTTTATGGCTATGAAACCTTACAAAGGTACAAATATTTAATACATAAGTATTCTACTATAAATGTTTTCAAAGTTCTTGATTCCTTCTTATGCAGAAATAATAACATATATTAAATAGTGTTGAGATATACATTTTTTATAGATACAGTTAGGAATAACGGAAAGATAGAAAATAAGATTTTAACTTTATCAAGCCCATTTAATTGAAAGAGAGTGTAGAGATTTCTCAATCTCAGACTTAATAAATTCAAGCTTTTCTTTCGTTCTTGCTTCACACCTTACAATTATTTCAGGTGCAGTGTTTGATGCTCTAATTAATCCCCATCCATCTTCTATTTGAAATCTTACTCCATCAATATCTAATATATTATATTTTAATGCAAAATAGGCTTTTGCTTCTTCGACTAATTTAAATTTTTCTTCATCTGTTGTTTTTACTCTTATCTCAGGAGTTGAATAAACCTTTGGTAAGTCAGATAGCATTTCACTAATAGATTGATCGGAATTAGATAGAATACGTATCAATCTCAAAGCAGCATAGACAGCATCATCATAACCAAAATATTCGTCCTTAAAGAACATATGTCCTGACATTTCACCAGCTAAAATTGCATTTATTTCTCTCATTTTTGCTTTCATTAGTGAATGCCCTGTTTTATACATAATTGGTATACCGCCGAGCCTTTTTATTTCGTCATAAAGTAGTTGAGAGCACTTTACATCAAACAATATTTTAGCTCCTGGATGCCTTTTCAGTACATCTCTTGCAAAAAGAATCATTATCATATCTCCCCAGATAATGCCACCTTTTTCATCAACAATCCCCAATCTATCCCCATCACCATCAAGGCTAATCCCTACATCATAATCACCACTTTTGATTTCTTTAATCAAATCTTTAAGGTTTTCTTCTTTGACTGGATCAGGAAAATGATTTGGAAATGAAGGATCCGATTCACAATATAACTTCTTAGTGTCGATAGAAAAGCTATCAAAAATTTGTGGAGCAAATAGAGATGCTGTTCCATTTCCGCAATCAAGAATAGTTTTAATCTTTCTATTGCCCATACTGAGAATAGAGTGCAGATGCGTATTATACGCATTAAATATTTCAATATTTTCAACTTTACATGTATTTTCTTTACTTCTAAAGGATCCTTTCTCGACAATATCAAGAATTTTTAATATTTCTTCACCATAAATTGTTGATTCACCAAGAAGAACTTTAAACCCGTTATATTCAGAAGGATTATGACTGGCTGTTATCATAACACCAGCATCTATATTTAAGTTTTTAGAAGCAAAGTAAAAAATTGGCGTAATGACAGTTCCTATGTCTACTACATTTAAACCATTGTTTGAAAATGAATCTAAAAGTATGTCTCTTATATGATCAGAAGAAAATCTATTATCGCGTCCAACAATTAACGTGTCTTTACCATTTTCTATAAAATAAGTCGCAAATGCTTTACTTAACAAAGATAATACATCATCGGTTAAATCTATTGAAGTTATGCCCCTAATATCATATTCACGGAAGATACTTTTATTTATCATAGACCTAACTCCTTACCTGTATTTTTTAAATTTCTCATCTTCTAATTTAGAAACAACTTTTCTGATGTCCTGAATTTTATCTTTGTGGCAGATTAAAATAGCATTATTGGAACTCGCAATAATTAAATCTTTAACTCCAAGAGTAGCAATTAAGTTATTATCAGAGTAAATTATTGAATCAGTGGTATCAATCCCAATATAATCACCCTTGATAAGTATATTTCCAGAAGCATCTTTATCAAGAATATTTTCAAATGAGAGCCAATTACCAAGGTCATCCCATCCAATGTCAACTTCTAATGTATATATTTCATCAATGTTTTCCATAACACCGTAATCTATTGAAATTTTAGGAAATGCTTCATATGTTTTCCTTATTTCTTCAGGATTTTCTGTTTTCAATATGATGTTTTTAATTCCATCATAGATCTGAGGAAGACAAATTTTAAATTTATCGAGAAAGAAAGACGCTTTAAAAACAAACATCCCACTATTCCATAAATACTTTTCTGACTGAACATACTCACGAGCCTTTGACAGATTAGGTTTTTCAATAAATTTAACAGCTTTATATACTTTGTATGGAAATTTGCCAAGGGGGTTTTCATCCTTTAATATGTATCCATAATTAGTTTCTGGTCTTTTGGGTTTTATTCCAAATGTAACTATGCCTTCAATTTTAGATAAGAAATCAAAAGCATTAAACATCTCTTTAATAAAACTATCTTCATCTAATATTATGTGATCAGCAGGAAGAACAGTAATAATATCGTCCCCTTCTTTTTCTAATAAAAGCATAACACTATAGCCTAAACAAGGTGCAGTATTCCTGCCAACAGGTTCAGCAATAATGTTGTCTTTCGAAATTTCGGGAATTAATTCCATTACTTTATCTGAAAAATTTTCTGTCGTAACAATGTAAATCCGATCTTTCGAGACAATCTTCTTTGCTCTATCGTAAGTGTACTCTAAAAGAGTTTTATCTCCATAAAGTTTTAAAAATTGTTTTGGTGTGTCCTTTCTGCTTACGGGCCAAAAACGCTCTCCTACACCACCCGCCATTATTATTACGCTCGGCATATCAATCTCCTTTCATTTTTATAAGAAAAAATTTATCTTTTTTATTTCCTCTAATTTTATATTTCCCATGATCTGCAGTTATTAATACAGTTTCATATTTATCTATTGTTTCATTAGAAGCAATCAAACTACAATTTATAGGTATAATAATATTAAATGACACACTTTTTGTATCTAACTCAATTTCAAATGATTCATTTAATTCAATTGTCTCTACAATAAATGTTGGAAATTCAAGATTAACTTTTTCTGATCCCTTAATTAATTTTAAATTTTCAGGGTAATTAATCACTTGTAAAGCTTTATCTATATGCAATTCTCTTGGCTTACCATCTAATCCTACTCTTCCCCAATCATAAATTCTATAAGTTAAATCAGAATTCATTTGTATTTCTAATAAGGTTATTTCAGGTCCAATTGCGTGAACTACGCCTGGCTTAATCAAAACCCAATCATTTTCATTAACATTTACATAATTAAGTATTTCATTAAGAGAAAAACTATTTACTAAATTTATGAATTCTTCTTCGGTAAGTGCCTTTTTAAGTCCACAGATAATTTTTGAATCATTTTCTGTTTCTAAAAAAAACCACATTTCAGTTTTCCCCCAGACTTGAGCTTCATTTTGAATTGCAAATTCATCATCTGGATGAACCTGAACGGAGAGCCAATCCGAAGTAGAGATATATTTAATAAGAACAGGAAATTTTGGTAAAGGCGCTTGACTACCAAAAATCATTTCTGGATATTTCTTCGTAAAATCAGATAGCGTCATTGAGTCGGAATTTATTATTTTATTTTCGCTACCGAGCATCCATAGTTCACCGATATTATCTTCATTGATACCAAAATTTTTAAAAAATTTACTTCTTCCCCATACTACTTTTTTGGGTATTGGTAAAAATCTCAGCAACATTATAAATTGATTTTAGCAAGTTTATTTGACAATAGCAATTGTTGATTTATATTTTATTAAATAAAACGATTTTTTTCTATTATGGTTTAGGAAAGGGGAATTTGATAAATGCCTTTACTTGAGGTTAAAGAATTGTGCACAAATTTCTATACAATGGATGGAGTAGTAAATGCAGTAGAAAATGTTAGCTTTTCTCTTGACGAAGCTGAAACATTGGGTCTTGTCGGCGAATCAGGATGCGGTAAATCTGTTACTTCGCTTTCTATTATGCGACTTATTGCAACTCCTCCTGGAAAAATAGAAAAGGGTGAAATAATATTCAATGATGAAGATCTTCTTAAATTAGATGAAGATAAAATGCGAAAGATTCGCGGAAATAAAATTTCTATGATTTTTCAGGAACCCATGACATCACTAAATCCTGTATTCACGGTTGGTTTCCAAGTTAGTGAAGTATTAATTAACCATCTTGGTTTAAAAGAAGATGAAGCAAAAGAAAAGGTTATAGAACTCTTTCAATCGGTAGGTATACCCGACCCACATAGACGCTTTAATAATTTCCCGCATCAAATGAGTGGGGGAATGAAGCAAAGGGTTATGATAGCTATGGCTCTTGCATGCAACCCTTTACTTCTTATTGCAGATGAACCAACAACAGCTTTAGACGTAACTATACAAGCTCAAATACTCGAACTAATGAAGGATATTAAAAAAAGAACAAATATGTCAATTTTGCTAATAACTCACAATTTAGCTGTTGTAGCCGAAATGGCAGATTCAATTGCAGTTATGTATGCGGGAAGAATCGTAGAATATGCAAATACCAAAGAGATGTTTAAAAATCATTTACATCCTTATACATGGGGTCTTCTCCACTCTATACCAAGAGTTGATAAGCCTAAAACCGATGAGCCGCTTCCAATAATAGAAGGAGTTGTACCTAATCCTTATCATATGCCTTCTGGATGTAAGTTTAACCCTCGATGTTTTAATGTAAGAGATAAATGCAGAACTACGGAACCATCTCTTGAAGAAGTCAATAAAGGGCACTTCGTTAGATGTTGGTTTCCTGTGAATGAGAAAGTTAATTAATTAAGGAGCTATAAAAAATGGAGAAAGAAATATTGTTACAAGCTGAAAATGTAATTAAATATTTTCCAATTTATGGAGGTATTTTAGGTCGTAAAATAGCTGATGTAAAAGCAGTTGATGATATTTCTATTAAAATTAGAAAAGGCGAGACTTATGGCTTAGTTGGAGAATCTGGTTCAGGTAAAACAACAGCTGGTAAAACATTTATAAGACTTTACGAACCAACTGATGGGAAAATATTTTTTAATGGTGAAGAAATTACCAAATTAGAGGGTGAAGCCCTTAGAAAAATTAGACGTAATATGCAGATTATCTTCCAGGATCCATATGGTTCATTAAATCCTCGAATACCAGTTGGAGATATCATTGGTGAGCCATTAGTAGTTCATGGAGTAAGAAAACGTAAAGAGATAGAGAAAAGAGTTAAAGAAATGATGGAAATCGTGGGTTTACGTCCAGAATATTTAAAGAGATATGCACATGAATTTTCCGGTGGACAAAGGCAAAGAATTGGTATAGCAAGAGCGCTTATTCTAAGCCCTGCTTTTATTGTTTGCGACGAACCAATATCTGCCTTGGATGTTTCTATTCAATCACAAATAATTAACCTGCTTCAAGAGCTACAGAAAAAATTTAATTTAACATATCTTTTTATAGCTCATGATTTAGCAGTTGTAAGACATATGTCAGATACAATAGGTGTTATGTATCTTGGAAAATTAGTTGAAGTTGCACAAAACGAAAAGTTATTTACAAATCCACTTCATCCTTATACGCACGCGCTTTTAAATGCTGTTCCTATTCCTGATCCAGAAGCTAAAAAAGAGAGAGAAATTATTTTAGGAGATATACCATCCCCCATTAATCCGCCATCTGGATGTAGATTTAGAACACGCTGCCCTCATGCGATAAGAGAATGCTCAGAAACTGTTCCTTCGCTAATAGAATATGAAAATGACCATTTTGCTGCCTGCATCAGAATAGGAAAAATTTGAACTTTTTTTAATTTATTTTTGGAGGTTTTAAAATGTTGACTCCGCTTGAACTTTCTAAAAAAGTATTTAAAAATGCATTTGTTGGAGGATATGACAAAGAAGACGTAAATAACTTTCTAAAACATGTTCGCAATGACTATGAAGAACTTTACAAAAGTGTTATAGATATGGGAGAAGAAATAAATAGGTTAAACTCAGAACTTGAACGTTATAGAAGTACAAGTGAACAACTACAAAAGGCTTTAACGCTCGCACAAAAAACAGCCGATGACATTAAGCTTGCTGCTAATAGACAGGCAGACTTAGTAATTATGCAAGCAAACATAAAAGCAGAACAAATTAAAAACGAGGCAATAGAAAAACTAAAATTATTAAATGAGCACTACACACAATTTAGTTCTGAATTTAATGCTTATTTGGAAACTTTTATGAAATTACTTAAAAAACTTGATGAAAAATTCGATACCATTTCATCTTTAAATATTGAAGAGGAAAACTTAGAATCAGTACAACTAAATGAATCAAGCAGCCAAGAGGAAAATCAAGAGCAATAAATACCTCTTCTGGTTAAATATATCAATTATATTCGCTGTTATATTTCTTGACAGGATAACAAAGTTACTTGTTTTGAATCTTAAAGGTAGCTTAAAAATATTTTCTTTTCTTGAAATAGTACTTGTAAAAAACGAAGGTATTGTTTTTGGGATGTTTTCTGATAGTAATTTAAATAATTTATTTATAATAAGCTCCATTATTTCAATATTGATTATCATTTTAATATTTTACAAATTAGCTAAAAACAGTCCTTTAACTTGTCTTCTATCAATGATAATCGGAGGGGCAGTAGGTAATATTATCGACAGAATCCTTTATGGCTATGTTGTAGATTTTATAAAGGTAGATTCATTTTATGTATTCAACATAGCTGATGCATCTATAACAATTGGGAGTATTTTGCTCATTATTTATGTAATATTTTATGGAAACGAATTTAAAAGAATTTAAAGTATCTGAAGAAGAATATAACGAGAGGCTTGATGTATTTTTAAGTAAAAAATTAAATATATCCCGCAGTAAGATCATTTCACTTATAAAAGATAATAGGGTAAAGGTAAACACTGTTAGCGTTAAACCTTCTTACTTAGTAAAAAAAGATGACCATATAGTTGTAGAACTACACTATAAAGAAAATAATAATTTAAAACCAGAAAATATACCTTTGGATATTGTTTATGAAGATAATAACTTAATAATCATTAACAAACCAAGAGGTATGCTTACCCATCCAACTCCAAAAGTTAAAAGCGGAACGTTGGTTAATGCTCTGCTCTACTATACGAAAGATTTATCGTTAGATTTTGGGGTTGAGAGAGCTGGCATAGTACACAGGCTTGATAAAGATACTTCAGGATTACTTATTATTACAAAAAATAGTGAAACCCACAAGTATATCGCAAATCTTCTAAAAGAAAGAAAAATAGAAAAGCGCTATCTTGCACTTGTTTATGGTAATTTTAATGAAAATTTTGCGAGAATATCTATTCCTTTGGCAAATGACCATAAATTGAGACGTATTAAAGTTTCAAGAGTTGGTAAATTTGCGCTTACAGATATAAATGTTAAAAAAAGATTTGGTGATTATACTCTCTTAGATATAAGAATACATACAGGAAGAACCCACCAGATAAGAGTTCATCTTGCTCACATAGGACATCCTATAGTAGGTGACAATGTTTACGGATTTAAAAATAAGAATGAAGGTATTGAAGGTCAATTACTGCATTCATATAAATTGAGTTTTGTATTGCCAGAATCTAACGAAGTTTCTACTTTTATTGCCCCATTACCAAAAGAATTTTCCGATTTTCTATATAAAATACGTCATAAATATCCACTAAATACTGATATAATTTAAATAAATTTAGAAAATAGTTGTTCTTAAGAATTTAAAAAATTAAACATTAAAATGATAATTAATAAAGTTTTTTGACTTAAAACAAGGATTAGATAAAATTTTTATTGACGCGTAGTTATAAAGATAAGAATTTAAGAGATATTATAAAATGCGAATGGTGGATAAAAATTCAGACAAAATAAAGATTATAGCAAAAAATAAACGTGCAGAATACCTATATACAATATTTGATAAATGGGAGGCTGGTATTGTTCTAACAGGAGCTGAAGTCAAAGGCGTAAGAAAGGGAAATATTGCATTTAAAGATAGTTATGTTGAACCAATAAATAATGAGCTTTATATCGTTGGTCTTTATATATCACCTGAAAATTCACCATTTAAAATTAATCCTGATAGAAAAAGGAAACTTTTACTGCATAGACGTGAAATAAATAAAATAATTGGTAGAATAACAGAAAAGGGTTACACTGTCGTTCCTTTATCAATTTATATTAAGAATAATTTAGTAAAAGTTCAAATTGGCCTTGCAAAGGGGAAAAGAAAATATGATAAAAAAGAAAAGATTAAACAAAGAGATCTCGATAGAGAAATAAAAAGTTTAAAATGGTAGGTGAAGCAAAATTATGAAAAACTTTTTCTTAAGGATCATTTCAATTATATGTATATTGATTATTACATTTCCAATTTTCAGTGCATTCCCTTTTGATGTCAGAGGAGATACCTTAAAATACGCAGTTGTTACACCAAAAATTAATGTTAGAAATGCTCCATCTCTATCAGCTGATATAATTTATGTTATTGAAGAAAGAGGAGAATTTTTAATAACACGTGAAACAAAAGATACTGATGGCAAATTATGGTATAAAGTCAAAATAAATGATAATCTTGAAGGATTCATTGCTTCATGGGTTGTAGATAGAATAAAAACTGTTCAAACAGAAACAGAGGTAAAAGGAAAAATTGCAATAATTGAAAGTGGCGTAAGAATTCGCACAGAACCTTCTACGGATTCTGAAATAAAACTTATCGTAAGCGAAAGAGTCGAAAAAGAAATATATGCTGAAATAAAAGATTCTCAAAATCAATTGTGGTATAAAATTAAACTTAATGACGGCTCTTTTGGATGGGTAGCATCATGGGTAGTTGAAATTAAAGCTAACGTAGAGAATACAAAAAGTGCCAGCACAAAACTAATTATCATTGATCCACCTGTTAATTTAAGAAAAGGTCCTGGACTTAAATATGAATTAGTTACAGCTATCAATAGCCATCTTGAAACAAGAGGAATATATGAGGCAAAAGATGAATTTGATAGAATTTGGTATATGATTAAATTACCGAATGGCGTTGAGGGATGGGTTGCATCCTGGGTGGTCACAGTAAAAGAATATAGCGAAGAAAAGACTCCAGTATCTGATAAAGTAGCTGTCATCGATCCAATAGTAAATGTTCGCGATGCTCCGAGTATCGATGGGAAAATTATTACTACTATTAGTAGCAGAGGGGAATTTCAGATACTTTATCAGGGTAAAGATGTTAATGGAAAGATCTGGTATGAAATAAAACTTTCAAATGGCACTGGATGGGTTGCATCATGGGTTATACAGGTAAAGAGTAAAAAAGGAGAAGCAGAAACAAACGATTCAGTTAATGTTCGCAAAGGTCCGGGAACAAATTTTGAAAAACTTTTTGAAATGCCTGCTAATTCTGAAGTGACAATATTAGGAAGTGCTTATATTTCAAGTGGTGAATATTGGCTTGCTATACAATCACAAGATAAAAAAGGGTGGGTTTTAAGTTCACTAATATCTTCTGTTAAGAAAGATAATCTTGTAAGCATTGAGAGGGTTGGAGCCACTTTTTCTATTTCTCAAAATATTATAATTGAAGTTTATGAAGGTCCTGAAAAAAGTTACAAAAGAAAGGGTACGCTTGACTCTAAATTTGGTGTTATATCAATTGTTGGAGTTGCAAAAAATTTCCAGGGTGAATTATGGTATCAAATAAAAGGAACAAAGTTTGATGAATCATGGGTAGATAACCAAAGTATTGCTCTATTTCTAAAGGAAAACGATTATAAGCAGCACAAAATAACAGGGTTATCATGGGCTTTAAAGTCAAAAGGTATTGCTTTATCTATAGCTTTCGATGAAGATGGTACTTATGAATTCAATAGTTTTGTATTGGATAATCCTTTAAGGTTTGTAATTGATATAAAGAATTCGATTCTATTTCAAAAAGAGTATGCCGAAGAAATTAACAAAGAAAATATCTCTAAGGTTAAAGCAACACAATTTTCTGTAAATCCAAATATTGTAAGGATTGTTCTTGATCTTGGAAAAAATCTTTCTTACATAGTCACGAAAGAAAAGGGTAAGCTTGTAATAGAACTGACTGATTATTCAGAATACTCCGGACCAAAGCTTTTCATTGGTGGAACAGAGATTGAAAATAATTTACTACTTAAGTATTATAATAATGTACTTTATGTTCCATTGTACATCTTTTCAAATATGACAGGAGGAATAATTTCCTGGGATGAAAAAAGTAAAGAAGCAATATTTAAACTCTACAACAAAGAGTATAGATTCAAGTCAGGAGATATGTATATTTTCATTAAAGGACCTGAACATGAAAGCAGGCTTGAAATTAATAATCCAATTACTATTTTAAATGACACTCTTTACGTTGCAGTTTCTGACTGCGGAAAAATATTCTCACTTACATACACTAATTTTTCCAATCTTCACTATCTTGATAATACAATAACTGGAATTTACTTGAAAGAAGCAAAAGAAGGGAAAATATTAACAACAGAATACGCTTTACCAGCTAAAGTTGAATTAAAAAAAGATGGAAATACACTCAATGTCATAAACAAAAATACACTCCTTGGAAGTTCAATTAAAATTCCAGATGATGAAATTATTGCTAAAATTATTTCAAACAAAAGAGGACAAAGCCAACAAGCTGAATCAGTGATTCAACTTAATATATCGAAACTTCCAAGATATGAGTCAGCATTTCTTTACGATAACCACCAATTAATTCTTACTCTTAAATCAGGCAAGAGTAAAGGCATAGAGGGTAAATTAATTATTGTTGATGCAGGGCATGGTGCTTTTTCTGAAGATGGCTATTATGACACAGGCGCTATTGGACCAACTGGATTACTTGAAAGCACAGTTAATTTAAAAGTAGCACTAAAACTAAAAGACCTATTGGAAAAAGAAGGCGCAAAAGTAATTTTAACGAGAGAAAAAGAGCAGGATAAAAATAGCCCAACTCTTGAAAAAAGAGTTGAAGATGCAAATAAGAGTGGAGCAGACCTGTTTATTTCAATTCATCAAAATGCCTCTGTTGATCAAAAAGCAAGTGGTACTGAAGTCTATTATTACAATGACAACTCTTCACCAATTGCACAGTTTATTTTAGATGCATTGTGCTCAAAAATTGGGCTTATTTCTCGTGGAGTTAAAAAGAGAGGTTTTGCTGTAACGCAGGATATAACCGTTATGCCCTCAATACTTGTTGAGTGCGCATTTATATCAAATCCTGCAGAAGAGAAATTACTTGGAAGCGATAGTTTTTTAAATTTGATAGCAGAAGGATTGCTCGTTGGAGTAAAAAAGTTTTTTGAAAGCTAAAAACTTTCTTATAATATTTATAAAATAAATAAAATACTGATATGCGCCTATAGCTCAACTGGATAGAGCGACGGTCTACGGAACCGTAGGTTGCAGGTTCAAATCCTGTTAGGCGCAGACTTTATAAACTACAAATATTTCTTGAATAAGATTTTGTAGTTTTTATCTCTAAACAATTAGAGGGAAAGAAGCAAATATTTATAAAAGACATTTTCAGTTTTAATAAATTACTGTTTAATTTTCTTAATTTTATTTGATAGCGTTATAACGAAGTTAAGCTTATTACCATCAAATACATGCCTGCTTCTTTAGAAATTTTAGCAAGAAAAAAAGCTGTAATAACAAAATCTACAAGAACATAACTAATTTGTACTATTACCGAAATTCATATTCAAAAGTTATTTAAGGCTTTCATAATGAAAGTCCCCTACCTTTTATTCCTATAAAGATATTTCTAAATCTTATTGAATTAAAAATGAAAATTAAAAGTGTTGTCTGTAATGTATAATTTACGGACATAAGATAAATTTTAATACTAATTTAATTAAAAAATATTTTTTTGATTTAATAAAAATTAATTTTTTAAAAGGTATGATAAATTAACTGTTTTTAATGAAGAAATCTTAAATTTGATAATAGAATCATAAACAAGGGCATATAATTTTATTAAGGTATAAAATTATATTAAAGATAAATAACTTTTAAAATAGATATGTTTCTATGCTTGTTTTATTAGACAAATATTTTTACACGATTAATAAGAAATAATAAAATATTTCATAACTTTTTCTAAATTCATTAAACTTATAGATATAAAAATCATGACTTACTGGATTATTTACCTTCGTCCTTAATTATTGAATGATTGATTATTTTTATTTATAAAATAAAGTATTTAGCGAAACAAAAAAATTTTATCTCAACATAAAGGAGGTAAATGATTTTGAAAAAAATTCTCATATTACTTTTAATAATTTATATTACAATTTTTAATATTCAATGTATAAACACCAATAAAGATGAAAAAATCACAGATCCGATAAAAATTGATACTGGTTTAATTTCAGGAATTTTACTCAATGAGAAAGAAAATATAAGGATTTATAGAGGAATACCTTATGCTTTCCCTCCTATCGGAGAAAATAGATGGAAACCACCTAAAGACCCAAAGCCTTGGGATGGAGTTAAAGAATGCATAAAATTTGGTCCAGTTTGTCCACAACCTAAATCTTCTTTAAGTACATTTGAAAGATCAAATAAATTTAGTGAAGATTGTTTATATTTAAATGTCTGGACACCAGCAAAATCTACTAATGATAAACTCCCTGTTATGGTTTGGATTCATGGTGGTATTTATTCAATTGGTTCTGGCTCTATGAGTATATACGATGGAGAGAATCTTTGCAAAAAGGGTGTTGTAGTAGTAACTATAAATTATAGACTCGGACCTTTTGGATTTTTTGCTCATGAATCACTATCTGAGGAATCGGAACAAAAAGTTTCAGGTAATTATGGAATTCTGGATCAAATCTTTGCTTTAAAATGGATAAAAAAAAATATAAATGCATTTGGAGGAAATCCAGAAAATATAACAATATTTGGTGAATCTGCAGGTGCTGGTAGTGTAACCTGTTTACTTGTTTCACCACTTTCAAAAGGATTATTCCATAAAGCTATAGCACAAAGTGGATCATATTATTTAAAGTGCAGAGATTTAAAAAAACATACTAACAATTTAGAACCAATGGAAAAAGTTGGTGAAAAAATAACAAAGATGTTAAACTGTGATAAATCATTAGATGTTTTAAATTGTCTAAGATCTGTAACTGCAGAAAAATTATTAAATACAACTAATCCAGAATTGGAATTATTTGGTAATGGAATAAAATTTGAGCCAGTAATTGATGGATATGTAATACCTGATATTCCTTCAGTTCTCTTTGAGAAAGGTTTATACAATAAAGTTCCATTTCTTACGGGAACAAATGCAGATGAAGGAACAATTCTTGCCCCAGACCTAGATGATATAAGTATTAATGGATATGAAGCATTTATTAAACTTACTTTTGGAGAGAAATATGAAGAAGATATTTTTAATTTCTTTCCAGCGAAAACAGACAAAGATGTGCCAAATGCATTGAATAAACTAATTACTGTCTCAGCCTTTGTTACTCCGGCAAGAGAAATAATAAGAGAAATATCCAAATCAGAAGATAATTGTTTTCTTTATCATTTTGTAAGAGTTCCGCTATTTTCAAAAAAAGCTAATCTTGGTTCATTTCATGGTCTTGAGATACCATATGTATTCCAAAATCTTGGTGAACCTTTTACTGAAAAAGACAAAGAGATCTCAAGAATAATGAGTAAATATTGGGTAAATTTTGCAAGAAGTGGAGATCCAAATTCTAATGAATTATTTTTATGGGAAAAATATAATGAAACAGGTGACAAAAACATAGAAATAGGTGAGGTAATTAAGATAAATGCTAACCTTTATAAAAATGAGTGCGATTTATTTGCTAAAATTTACAATGAATGGTAGCTTTTAACAAGCAATAAAATTACTTTTTAATATCATAAATATCGGAATATAGTAATTAATTTAGTTAATAAGCTTTACTTTTTCTCTAACTTTCTATAGAAATCTCAAAATTTTTTATAAAGCATTTCCGCTAAAGTCAGACTAACCTTCAATTAAATATTTTTCATAGTCCTTTACCTTAGGTGGTTTCTTGCCTTTAGCAGGGATAATCGTGAAACCTTCTTTTTCTAAATGCTTTGCTTGAGCATCAACACCACCAGGATATTTTTCGTTTAATTCTCCACCTGTTTTTAATGTCCTCCAGTAAGGTATGGGTTTCTTTTTTATTCCTTTCTCTACCTCCTCTTCTGCAGCATTTGCAGAAATCCAGGCAAATATTCCAGTAGTAAGAGGACAGCCAATTGTTGCATTGTGTTTTTTTGCAAGGATTTTTCTAACTTCACTAATAGTCAAAAGTTTCCCCTTCGGAACACTTGCCATAATTTCATAAACCTCTTCTGGAGCAGGGATAACAAATGTACCTTCTCCCCATCTTTTGCTCATACTCTCAGTTATCTCAGAAACTTTAGGTAACCCGTTACTTTCATGTAATTTCTCAATCCAGGATTTATGATTTTTTTTGTCCATACTAATCTCCCTTCTTTTTGCTTTAAGATTTCAAAACAATTCAATTTTACCATTTAAAAGTGATATGGTAAAATTATTAAAACCTTTTTATAAAAATAATAAAAAAGGAGATTAATATGAGAAAGACAAATAAATCATCTCTAATAGCTACTTTCCTTACGCTTTTTATTATTCCTTTATCAGTCAACAACTTTTCATTAAGTTGTAAACCTGATCTTAATAAAAGCGTAGAAGATGAATTTCAAAAAACAATCTCCATTTCAGCTCCACTTGAATTAGAAATAAACATTTCACAGGGTAATATAAATATAACAAGAGGTAATGATAAAGAATTAAAAATAAATTCAAAATATAAAGTATTAGGAACAAAAGAAGAAGAGCTAAAAATCATAGCCGAGAACATAAAAAAAGATCCTCCAATTGATATAAAGAGTAATAAAATAAAAATAGGAAATTTAAAGAAATATAATATTGATGGATGGTTTTCCGAAGAAAAGGTTATTATGGACTTGGATATATACGCTCCTGCGGAAACTACTGTTATTGCTGAAACAGGTCTTGGAAACATCAATATAACAAGCCTTGGAAGTAATGTGAAAGCAATAACTGGTTCAGGTAGCATAAAAATAGAAAATGCTAAATCTGCTAATGCTAAAACTGGAAGTGGTTACGTTAAAATCGTAGTAATAGCCAATGATGTTAATGTAATAGCAGGAAAAGGCACTATTGAGCTTGCAATGCTTAACGGAAATATAAATGCAAAGACGGGCTACGGTGACATTACTATAAATTCCACAATTAACGAAGGAAAAAAATGGATTTTAGATAGCGGAATAGGAGATGTTGAATTAAAGCTTTCTCCTGGATCTACTTTTTCTTTTTCTTGTCTAACGGGTCTTGGAAAGGTTGATTTTAAAATTAAAGGCGAAATAACTGAAAAAACAGAAAAAAAAGTGGAAGGGAAAGTTGGAACAAATCCAACTTCTTCATTAAGTATAAAAGTAGGTAAAGGAGATATAATGATCGAAGAATCAATTGTTTCAATTAGTATATGATATTAATCAAAAAAACTAAAAGAAGCATCATTCTTATACATCAAAAAATTGTGTTTTTGGAAATAAAAAGTGTTTACATAGCAATAAAGCAAAGTTTATGCTGAAATACCAAAAGTATTGAGAATAACTTATTAAACCAGCACCTGTCTAAAGAAAGTAACTAAAATATAATTAAAAAGCTAATAAGTTTAAACCTATATCTTCATTTCTTTCGCGATAGATTTCTCCATCAAAAATATCTATTACTGCTTCCAATGTACCACTAATGATAGCGCTATTTAAGTGTCCTCCGATTACTTTGAATTCGTCATTTGCAAGGTTTACATGAAGGTGCAAGTAAATTTCTCCATTCATTACAGACACATTCCCAAGTAAACTAGTAATTTCATGGTTACCCACTATTTTCTCAGTTTTGTAAACCTTATTTGATACATCGTAAACACCAATTTCAGCATTATCTGTTGCACCAATACCCGAGATTATTCCTGCTTTAATATTATTGTCATTACAAATTTGTTTTATAGAGCTTACTATTTCTTCTCCACGATCAACTCTAAATATAATTTTGTTTGCTATTCTTTTATAAATCATTCCTTAAGAAACCTCTTTGATTGCGTACTCAAGAGCTTCATCAATTAAACTTTGTGGTGGTTTCTTTATAAAACCACTTTCCATAAGAAAGTTTGTTAAATTTCTTGAATAATCTATATCTTCTTTTGCCCTATTATATGCTTCATCCCAACTCATATTAACCCTTGCAACTCCATCAGCTATAGCCTGAGTTGCTACATCTGCTGCTTCATTTGGAAATACTCCTGCTTCTTCCATTGTTGGAAGAATATTATCTAGATTAATTCCACGTTTCTCTGCAAAATTAGCAAGTGATTTTGCAGCAGCTATTGCCATATTATCAGTTATTTTGCTTGCTCTAACAAGAAGAGCTCCCTTTAAAATTCCTGGGAAACCTAAAGAATTATTAACTTGATTAGGGAAATCGCCTCTTCCTGTACCAATTATATATGCTCCGGCTTTCTTTGCTTCATATGGGTATATTTCTGGTACAGGGTTTGCACAGGCAAATATTATAGGTTTATCATTCATTGCTTTAATCCATTCTGGTTTAACAACTCCCGGTCCGGGCTTTGAAAGAGAAATCAAAACGTCAGCACCTTTAATTGCTTCTTCAATCGTTTCAATTTTATTAGGATTTGTATTTTTGCAAATATCCCATTTTCTATAAAATCTTTTGTCTTCTTCTATGTCTCTCCTCCCGCTATGAAGAGCACCCTTTGAGTCAAACATAATAGCTTTTTTAGGATCAGCGCCAGCAGCCAGATTCAATCTTAAGCATGTTGTGTTAGATGATCCTGCACCAAAATATACAATTCTTACATCTTCTAATTTTTTATTAGCGAGCTTTAAAGAATTAAGTAGTCCAGCTAAAGTGACACAAGCAGTACCCTGCTGATCGTCATGCCAAACTGGTATTTCGCATTCTTCTCTTAATACATCAAGCACTTTATAGCAGTTAGGTTGAGATATATCTTCAAGATTTACTGCTCCAAAACTATATTGAACTCTTTTAACAAATTCAATTATTTTGTCAGGATCATTCTCACCCTTTTCATTTTTACTATCAATACATAAAGCAACTGCATCCACTCCACCAAGGTATTTCATAAGAAGTGCTTTACCTTCCATAACTCCAAGCCCACCAGGAGGAGTAACATCTCCATCTCCAAGCACTCGAGTTGAGTCACTCACTACAGCAACAAGATTTCCTCTGTTTGATAAAGTAAATGATTCAAGATTATTATCTCTTATTGTTGTAGAGACTATAGATACTCCAGGGGTATACCAGACATTAAACCAGTTAAACCCATAAAGTGATACTTTTGGAATAGTTTGAACTTTACCACCATAAAATCGGTGGGTGCTATCCGCCAACTTCTTATAAAAAATAGTTTGAGCTTTTGCGATCTGTTCATCTGTAAAGTTATCAGGAAAACATTTGCTAAGATTGCTTAAATCCGGATTAATTTTTTCCATTTTTACCTCCTAAAATATTTAAATAAAAATTATAACCCTGCTGGCATAAATGGATCAAAATCTTTATTATGCTCTTTAAGCAGGTCGATATTTCTATATTCAGGTAATAAGATTGGAGAGATTTTTTTTGAATCTATGCTTTCTTTTTTAAGCTCCTCTTCATAAGCCCAAACGTGATCAATGTTCAGTTTGCCTTTTAAATCTGTCTCCTTCGCTAATCTTGCTGCTTCAATTCCTGCTCTTCTTCCAAAAACATTATAATCAAGAACAGAATTACCCATTAACCTATTTCTACCATGAACTCCTCCAGAACATTCTCCAGCTGTTAAAAGATTAGGAAGATTAGTTCTTGTCCATTCATCAATTTCTATTCCGCCATTTTGATAATGAAGTGTAGGATAGACAAGCATAGGCTCTTTTCTAATATCTATACCAAACCTCTGATATTGCCTTACCATAGCAGGGAAAGCCTTTTCAAGCGTTCCAGGACCCCTCAAGATTTCAATTATAGGCGAATCAAGCCATATTCCAACATAGCCATCAGGTGTAACTATACCCTTTCCGTCACTACACTCTTTAATAAATGCCGAGGATTCAACATCTCTTGGCTCTAAAGGAAATACAAACAATTCTCCATCCTTATTAAGTGGTTGGCCACCAAAACTACGTATTTTTTCCGTTACCAAAAAGCCTAAAATTTGCTTAGGGTAAATTGAACCTGTCGGATGATACTGAACTGAATCCATATAAATTATTTTGGCTCCTGCTCTATAAGCCATTACCACACCATCCATTGTAGCTCCGTAATGATTTGTAGTTTGATATCCTTTAATGTGCAATCTCCCAAAGCCACCCGTTGTCATAATGGTAACTTTTGCTTTTACCACTGTATATTCACCAGTTTCCATATTAAACAATATTGCACCAGCTATTTTACCTTCATCATCTTTTATTAGTTCCACGGCAGGTGAATATTCCAAAATTTCTATTCCTTCAGGATGATTTCTCACTTCATCTCTAAGAACTCGCATTATTTCTGCGCCAGTATAATCTTTACAACAGAGCATTCTCCTCCTTGAAGCACCACCACCTGAATCTGTTTGGGGATTTCCATCAGGCAATTTATCCCACATAACCCCAAGGTCCTCGAGAAACTTTACAATAAATGGGGCTTCTTTTGTTAATGCTTTTACAAGTTCTGGCTTATTGTCAAAGTGACCGCCTCCAATGGCATCAAGATAATGTATTAACGGAGAATCAGAAGGATTAATAGCTGCCTGCATTCCTCCTTGAGACATCATGGAGTTAGAATCTCCTATACGTAATTTATTAGAAATAATAACCTTAGCACCATTTTTATAAGCCCACAAGGCTGCCTGACAACCTGCGCCACCACCACCTATTACTAAAACATCTGTTTCATAATCTACTGGATCAATAGAAAAATTGCGCGGCAATCTCGTATGACTTTCAAGGATATCCACCACTTCCGAAGTTAAATTTTCCCCCTTATTAGGACCAATTCTTATTATTTTTCTTGCATCTGGACTATAATCTGGGTGATAAGTTGAAAGAACCTTTTCCCTCTCCTCAGCACTCATAGGTTTTAAAAAGTTTTGTAAGCCCTTTTTAGCATATTCTACCCTCTTGGGGCGAGTTTCTTCAACTTTTTTTAATGATTCAAGCATATAATCCGGGTATCCCACTTTTTCCTCCATTTATGTTATATCAAAATTGAGATCTCTCTCAAAATATTTCTTCTTTAAATCCTCTTTGGGCATATTTGCTAATTCCTTATATCCCTCTTCGAATTTACCATCTTCTATCTCTTTAAGCCTTGTCTCAACAAATTTACCTTTTTTAGACAAATATTTCCCATAAATTCTTCTTGCAAGAAGTGCAACATTAAACTGTGTTATTTCTGCTGGACATCTTGCAGCACAAAGCCCACAAGCAAGGCAATCAAACGATAATTCAGAAACTTTTTCTATATCTCCCTTTATTACTGCTTGAACATAATCCATTACTTGAATATCCTGCGGACAAATCTTTGTGCATGTATTACAAGAAAGACATTTAAAAGTTTCAGGATAATATTCTAAAAAAACCTGAGGATCAGGCTCTAATTGGTCTAAGTTGTATATTGCTTTTGGATTTGGTACATAAGGTATCTGAACAATCTGCATATTTTCCTGCACTACTGTTTGGCATCCAAGTCCACCATGAAGTTTATAATCTTCAGGGAGCCTGTATATTGTAGCACATGCACCACAAAAACCTTCTCTGCATCCAACTCCTTTCTTAAGTTTAAATCCTGCATATTCCATTGCCGTAATGATTGTTGAGCTTTCAGGAACATAATACTTTTTACTTAGAATGTAAATTGGTATTTTTTTTAAATTTATCTGTTCCATTTAATTTGAAACTAACTCCTTTCTGTTTAATACTTTTTTGGGGTCGATATAATTTTGGTCAAATCCATATATCTCTTCGCCGAGATCAAATAAAAATGCCATTAATTGTGTAAAATAAAGAACTGGAATCGGTTCAAAGCCATGATGTAATTCAATAATATCTTTTTGCCTTCTATCAAGGTTAAACTGACAAAGCGGACAACTTGTAACAATGAGTTCAGCTCCACTTTTCTTTGCATTGTTTAAAATGTCATAGCTAAGTGAAGTTACAATCTCTTTATCAGAAACAACCTGATAACTACCACAACATCTTGTCCTTAATGGATTATTAACGACAGTTACGGAAAGATTTGTTAATAAATTCTCCATAATCTTAGGATCTTCTGGATCATCTATTCCAATCTCTTTTGGCCTTAAGAGAGTACAACCATAATAAGGAGAAACCTTTAGGTCTGGTAGAGGGTTTTTAATATTTTGCTGCAATTTTTCGGCTTCAATCTCTTTAAGCATTTCTAAAAAATGGACTACTTCCACATCCTGATAGTAATGCTCGATCTCTAAGTACATCACATCGTTAATCTTTTCAAGGTCTTCTTTGTTCTTCCTCATTCTTAGATTTGACATCTTTAATGTATTAAAGCACATAGCACATAATGTAACCATTCTATATTCATTATCAACGATTCCAGCCTTGTTCATTTCTTCTACCCGAATGAAATTTCTAATCGGTGCAAAATGCCTGATTAAATCATCCGAAGAAAGAGAAGGCACCGCTCCACAGCAATTCCATCTTGGAATCTCTACAAATTCAATACCTAATATTTTAGCTACAGCGATAGAAGAAGTTTCAAAACTTTTTGCTTTTGTTTTTAAAGTACACCCTGGATAATATGGTATTTTCATAAATCTCCCACTCCTTTAACTTGTAAACTTTCTAAAAGCTGCAACTACAGCAACTTGAGGTAAGATTTTCCTGTCTTTTTCATCAATGTTTTTGATATCTATTCTATCAATTGCCTTCCTTAACTTTATTTGCCTTAAAGCCTCTCCCACTTTTGCAACATCTATTCCTCTAGGACACCTTGTCGTACAGGTAAAGCAAGAAGCACAAATCCAGAAAGTCTTAGTGTCTAAGACCTCTTCATCTCCAAGCTCAACGAGTCTCATCATATTTGATGGTGTAATGTCCATTTCAGCCACGAGCGGACAACTGCCTGAGCAGGTTCCGCATTGCTCACATAGTGTTACAACTTCACCGCTTATTTCGTTAACCTTTTCTATAAATTCTACGTTTTTGTCAGATAATATGAGTTTATTGGACATATTAAGCTCCTATTCTCTCTGTAAATAATTCTTTTTCTGCAATCTCCCAGAGTCTCTCTCTTTTCTCTGTTGAAATGGGTTCTTCCTTTTTTAAAAACTTTGTAAGCTCAGTAATGTGTTTATAAAAGTCAGTTAATAGTGAAGCAAGTAATTCAGCAAATTTTAATCTTTCTGGAGATATACCTTCTTTATTAAGAATTTCTTTTACGAGAGAAACATTTGTTTTAATTTTATCAACAGATCCAGTATAAGGAGACGCACGATCATCGCATTCACCTATAAAAATACCATCAGCACCAGACTTAAAAGCATATAAAATTAGCTTCGGCGTTATTCTACTTCCGCTTGGAACTCGTATAATTCTTGTTTCAGCTGGATAAGAGAGTCTCGCAGTCCCTATGTTATCAGCAAGTCTATAGGTGCAGGTATTATCTGCAAAAACAAGGATTCTTATTTCACCTTCTTTTTTTGTTCTTAAAGCTTCATCTATTTGTTCCATTAATTGTTTATTAGTGTAGTATCGAAGGTCTAAAGCATCTTTTGGGCAATCCGCTATACACATACCGCAGCCCTTACATATAACTTCATTAATTTTAGCTTTTCCATTTTCAATCGAAATAGCTTTAAGTGGACAGCTATTTATGCATAACCCGCATCCATCGCAAATATCATCATAAACAAAAGCGATAATTGGTTCTATTTCAAATACACTTTTATTCATAAGCCTCATTGCTCTTGAAGCAGAAGCACTCCCCTGAGCAACTGAATCAGGGATATCTTTAGGACCTTGAGCGCATCCTGCGATAAAAACACCATCGATAAGAGTGTCAACTGGTCTGAATTTAGGGTGAGCCTCTTGTAAGAAACCATCTGCACTTCTTGCAAGTTTAAGAATATCTGCAATTTTTTCACTTCCACTTGATGGAACAATGCCGGTTGACAAAACTACAAGGTCAAATTCTCCCTCTATCATCTTTCTACTTAAAGTATCTTCTGAAAGCAGATAAAGCTTTTTGGTTAAAGGGTCTTCTCGAATTTCTGCAACTCTACCACGAATAAACTTTATTCCTTCGTTCTGAGCTCTCTTATAATACTCCTCAAAGCCTTTTCCATATGCACGTAAGTCTGTATAGAAAATATAAATGTCTCTTGATGGATCAAGCCTTTTAAGTAATTGAGCAAGCTTTGTTGCATACATACAGCAAATTCTTGAGCAATTTTCTCTATCTATCTGCTCATCTCTTGAACCAACACATTGTATAAAAGCAATTCTTTTCCCGATTGGCTTAAGTGGAGGACCGGAAGAACCAGTTGCAATAATCCTCTCAAGCTGAAGTGCAGTTAAAACATTGGAATATTTCCCAAAGCCATAAACCGGCTTTTTTTCAGGGTCAAATAATTCATAGCCTGTTGCTGTAATGATTGTATCAACATTAAAACTTATTAGTTCTTCTTTATCATCAAAGTTTATTGCTCCCTGCGTACATAACTTTTCACATATACCGCAAATTTTGCCACCCTTGACAAGTCTTTTACAGTTTTTCTCATCAATTAAATACTTTCTTGGTACTGCAACAGGATTTTGAACATATACTGCTTTTCTCAAAGATAGCCCTTCATTAAATTCATCTGGCACTTTAACAGGACATTTTTCAGCGCATATGCCGCAGGCAACACATTTGTCCATATCAATGTATCTTGGTTTCTTTCTGACGGTTACAGTAAAATTACCAAGATAACCTGTAATACTTTCTATCTCGGAATAAGTCATGAGCTTTATATTGGGGTGCTCTGCACAATCAGCCAGTTTGGGACCTATGATACATGTAGCACAATCCTCTGTTGGGAATGTTTTTGATAGCTTTGCCATCTTTCCGCCAATTGCAGGTTCTTTCTCAACAAGGTAAACTTCAAAACCAGAATCACCTAAATCAAGGCTTGCTTGAACTCCAGTAATTCCTCCGCCTATAACTAAAACTCGTTTCCCTATTGGTAATTTCTGCCTTTCAAGAGGAATATCCGATCTTACTTTAGCTATTGCCATATTAACAAGGTCTATTGCTTTGCTTGTAGCTGCGCCTTTACTGAAATGGCACCAGGAACATTGCTCTCTAATATTTGCCATTTCAAAGGTGTATGCATTTAATCCAGCTTTTTCAACTGTTTTCATAAATGTTTTTTCGTGAAAAAGAGGTGAACATGACGCAACAACTATATGATCAAGATTTTGCTCTTTAATATCATCAATAATGTATTTTTGACCCTCTTCTGAACACATGTGTTCGTTGTCTCTGACAAACACAACACCTTCTTTATCTTTTACACTTTCTGCAACTTTTTTAACATCAACAATATCAGAAATATTTCCGCCACAATGGCAGATATAAACGCCAATTCGCATTAAACTTCCTCCAAAATTTGATACTTTTTTACACCTTCAGCATATAAATCTCTACCAGTCGTATCTATGCCAACAATTACAGGAAAATCTTCTACATAAAATTCCATAATTGCTTCGGCTCCAAGATCCTCATAAGCGATAAGTTTGGCACTTTTAATTGCTTGAGCTAACAGCGCTCCAGCCCCACCTATGGCAATAAAATAAATTGCTTTGTTTTTTATGATAGAATCTATGACTTCTTTTTTTCTCTCACCTTTTCCAATCATACCTTTTAGCCCATTATCAAGAAGAATTGAAGTATAGGGATCCATACGAGAACTTGTTGTTGGTCCCGCAGAACCAACTGCCATTCCTGGCTTCGCAGGCGAAGGACCAACATAGTAAATAACTTGATTTTTTATGTCAAATGGAAGAGGTTTGTTAGATTTTACAAGTTCTACAAGTCTTTTGTGGGCTGCATCTCTTGCTGAATATATTTTTCCACTAAGTAGCACTTTATCGCCAATTTTTAAATTAACGATTTCATCCTCCACTAAGGGAGTATTTAACTTGATTTCATTTCCCATCTTTATTTAACTTCCCTTCTTATATAATTGCACTTTTATGTCTTGCAGCATGACATTGAATATTTACAGCAACTGGCATGCTTGCTATATGACAGGGAAAAGTTAATATATTCACTGCTAAAGCAGTTGTCCTACCGCCAAGGCCCATTGGACCAATACCTAAATTGTTTATTTTATTAAGTAGTTCTTCCTCTACTGCTTTCCATATAGGATCAGGATTATCTTCATCCAAAGGTCTTAAAAGAGCTTTTTTCGAAAGTATTGCACATTGTTCGAAGTCTCCACCAATGCCTACTCCAACAATTATCGGTGGACATGGATTACCTCCGGCTCTTTTCACTCTATCAACAACAAATTTCTTGATACCTTCAATACCATCTGCTGCTGTCATCATTTTTACTTCACTCATATTTTCTGAGCCGCCACCCTTAGGGGCAAAATCTATTTTTATTTTTTCACCTGGAACAATTGTGGTATGTATTATAGCAGGAGTATTGTCCTTTGTATTTTTACGCTCAATCACTGGATCATCAACTAATGATTTCCTTAAATATCCCTCAGTGTAACCGAGCCTAACTCCTTCATTTATCGCACTATAAAAATCTCCACCAACAATGTGAACATCTTGTCCAAGTTCAATAAAAAATAGAGCTACTCCAGTATCCTGACACATAGGTATTTGTAATTCGCTAGCAAGTTCATCATTTTTAATAATTTGAGAAAGTATTTCTTTGCCAACAGGAGACTCTTCTTTTTCCATAAATTCTCTAAGTTTTTTCATTAGATCATCGTTTACATAGTAATTTGCATCAATGCAAAGCTTTTTTATAACAGGAATAATTTGAGAAACATCTATCTCTCTCAATTTAGCACCCCTTTATTGCTTATGTTTTTCAATTTCTTCTTTTTGCCACTCTATTGCAGCTTCACCTTTATAAAGATTACCAATTTCTTCTTCTAAATTTGAAACTTCAATTTTAAAAAGCCACCCTTTTCCGTATGGATCTTGATTTGGAAAAGTCGGATCATCACTAATGTCTGGATTTACTTCTTTTATAGTTCCAGATAGAGGTGCGTAAATTTTACCGACCCATTTACCGGTTTCGACTGTTCCAACAACATCGTCTGCACCTACTTCATCGCCTTCTACGGGCAATTCGATATATGAAATTTCACCTGCAAGTTTTTGATAGAAATCTGTAACTCCTACTGTAGCAATGTTACCTTCAAGCTTTACCCACATATGCTCTTTATGATAATAAAGATCATCTGGTAGAAGATACCCTAAAACATCACTCATTATTTACCCCCTATTTAAAACAAAATTCCTAAATATTATAAATAGCAAATTTTATCAAATGTTCAATAAAGCAATTCAAACAAAGTATAGAAATTCAGTATATAAATAGTTTTTGATCTACATTTTGATTATTAATTGTTTATTGATTTATTTATATTTTCAACTTTAGAAGAAAGGTAAAGTATTTTTTTAACTAATTTTTAATAATAATTTATCTTTTTCCCCAATTAGAATTTGTACTTTGAAATTTTTGATTAGAGAAAGGAAAATTTTTCTTTAAAAAATCTTTTAAAATTTTTCATTTTTTACTTGTTTTTTTTTTTTTTGATTTACACTACTTCTCGGTAGCTTTTCTTAAATTAGGGATGGAGACTCCGATGAGGAGATTAAATTATATTACAATCAATAATGAAAACAAAGGAGATGGTGATTCCTATGGGCTAATTTTCTTTTAAAAATTTCATATAAAGCTTGTTTAAAGGTACTCAAAGAAAGGAGGAGATAAAAGTGAGCAATTTTTTCAAATTTAAGATGCCGAAAAGAAAAAGAAGTAATTTAATAATATTAAGTGGTAGAAAAAGTTTAGAGGCAGTTTGTTGTGGTAAATTCTGCAATCCTGTTGTTTCTATTTTATCATTGCCTGAAGAACATCCAGAAAAATGGGTTGTCATTGATATTGCTAATAAGTTAAATGATGCAAGAGTAGAATTATGTGAAACTGCAAAAAATGGAAATAGTGTTTGGAAGGCAACAACTGAAGCAGAAGTAAATCAAGCTGCAGCTCAAGTCAACAGTCATCTAACTAATTTTATTAACAATTTAAATGATGCAAATTCACTTATTAATAATTGGCATCAAGTTGCAGAAGCTAATAATTTGTTCAACACAAATGATACAAATTTAAATGCTGCTGATTTAAATGAAGTAAAACAAAGTATGATAGATAATAATTTACCTATGGATCTTTTAAGTGGTTGCTGGGACAAAACTGTTCAAATCTTAAATGAAGGAAATGGTACAGAAGTATTTCTTAACTTAGAACAAAATCTAATAAGTACCATTCACACACTTGCAAGTAATTTACAACAGCAATTTAATATTTTGATTGAGACTGAAATAAAATTTAGGCGTGATCAAATTACTCTCACAGATGTATGGAATACAAGATTTGGTATTATGAAAAGTTTTGATTCCATATGGGCAAATCTTTCAGCATTTGATGGCTTTATGAAAGTTACTGAAGAGATGCAACGTATAGCAGCAGGATATGGAGGATGATAGCTAAATATATGAAAGGGAGGGTTTCTTATTATTTCTGTTTATAAGAATAGAAAGAAACTTTAAATGCAGAGTAAAACTTCTCATTTTTATTTCTTTTATAATAAAGACACGTTAGCAGCCACTGAAATTAATATAATAGAGAAGAAAGAAGAAGAAGCTTTTGAATCCGTAAGTAACTTTCTGGCTATAGGATTCAACAAAAAGATTAGATTTAATCTTTTTTCATCTCCGATAGAAATTCTAAGAAGAACTGGGTTTCTATCTAATGGAATTGCTTACCCGGTAAGAAGAACAATTTATGCTGTTTATTCAATAAAAGTTAAAGCTTTAGGAAAACATGAAATCACCCACATCTTAGCTTATAAAATCGGAAACCCTCCCTTGTTTTTACAAGAAGGTATTGCTGTGAGTTTAGACAAAAACTGGTTGAACAAGCCTTTATTTTCATATTTCGACAAAACTTTATGGACATATAAAAAACTAAGAATTGAACAGATATTTAAAGAATTTAATTCTTTATTCCTAAATCCAAATAGAATAAAAGAGACTTCTAAAGATTTACTTTATCCTGTCTCTGGGTTATTTGTAGAATTCCTTATAAATGAGTTCGGAATTGAAAAGTTTAAGGATTTGTATCGCATTCTTTCTTTTAATGCTACTGCTGATGACTTTAAAGAAAATATTTGTAAAGTATATAATACCGATTTAAATGAAATAGAATTGAACTGGCTTGAAAACATGTCGCGAAGCAATGTTATTTGATACTTAAGAAATTAACTATAGAAGGTAACTATAGAAGGTGGCAGTAATAGGATGGAAAAATTGTCTTCATTAAATAAACTTCTCAAAGTGGCAAAGAAAACAGATTTTTATAGATATTTGATTAATGAAATTCCTTCTTGTGATAACAGCACAGAAATACTTGAAACCTTAGGTTTCTATACCACTAAAAGTGATTACAATTTGCATCTAAAACAGAGATTTGCTGATAATAATTTACAGTGGTTAGCAGTATCGACAGGCGGAACTACTGATATTCCGTCTATTGCTTTCATAACCGAAAAAGAAATAAAAATGGCAGCAGAATCCTTTGAAAATCTTTATTACACTATTTTTAAAAAAAGCTTTAGGAAGAAAAAGGTTCTTTTAACAATTTCTTCTAACATAACTTTTCAATTAATTTCTACACTTTTAAAACTAAATGCAAATGTTGCTTACTTGCCGCTTGAATTTGCTATTAATAATTATGCTCTTGTATTAAGCATAATAAATTTGCTTGGAATAGAAATATGGATTACATTGCCAATTCTTCCGTTTGAAATTGCTAAACAAATAGATCATTCCGAATACCAAAGAATGGATAGTATTTTATTATTAGCTGATTTAACGACTAATCGAATTAGAAATTTAATTAAAGAAAAATTTAGATGTGATATTGTAGCACAAGTATATGGAAGTGCAGAGCACTGCCTTATCGCAATGTCAGATGACAATGGTATATTCCACCCCTCAGATAACTCTATTTTAGAATTTTTAAAATTAGGTAAAAATATTGATTATTATGAATTAATACTAACAAATTTAACGAATTATAGTACTCCAATTATTAGATATAAAACTTCTGATGTTGTTAGAAGGATGCACGCCTTTAACGATGACCTTTTTTATACTTTTGAGATAGAGGGTAGGCTTGAAGAATGTTTCATTTCCTCTGATAACATAATCACACCACATCATATTTTATCCGTTGTTGATAGACTATTAACAAGTTTTTCGGTGATTTCATTAGTTATTGAAGGTAACATTGATGAAATACAAGTCAAAGTAATTGTAAACACTAATAGTAGTAATATTAATTTTGATAGTCTCCATAAAAGATGTACAAGTTTATTCAAGAAAATTTTCGGTGAATATTCTAATGTTTTAGTAGATTTAGTTCCTACTAACTCGAGTAAAGGTAAAGAGGTTTTAAAAAGATTTAAACCACGCTATCTCTGGATAAAGCCAAAGAACATTAATAGATTTTGCATTAAACCTCCTGATGAAATTTAAAGAAAAAATATGAAAGTAGGAATAATCCAAGGACCTTTTAAGCTTTCTTCAGCAAGAGAAAATTGGTGTACATTTGAAAATAATGTAGATTCTTTAGTACAACAAAAAGTCAATATGATTTGTATATGTGAAGAATTTTTGGGTAAACTCTCTTTTGTTATGGAGAAATGCTTAAAATTAGCGAAAACTTATAACATCTTTATAACTCCAGGCGTTTTAATTGAAAATTCTAAAGATTCGCTAAAGCCATATATCATTTCAATTGTTATTGATCCAGAAGGCAGAATTTTAGTTAAACATAGAAAAGTATTTATGCCTCCACAAGATTCAGAATATTTCAATGCTGGGAATAGTTTTGATGACTGTATATTTGATTTTTTAGGAATAAGAAGTGCGATCTTAATTTGCGGAGACATAATTTCACCAATAGCACTTAGATATTTAAAGCAGAGATACAACATTGAATTAGTAATACTTCTATTACGATTACCAGAAGATGAAAATTTTTTCATTCCACTCGTTAAAATACGTGCTGCTGAAAACAATGTGGCTATTCTTATAGTGAATGTATATGAAAAGAGTTTTCATGTCAAAATTGCTAGCCGATTGATCCTTCCAATAGAAAATGATATAGAAATATGTGAAAAAGATGGAATAGGAACAATTTCAATTGATGTTGTTTCATTATCAGAAAGTTTACAATTAACTAAAGAAAATTTTCTTAGAAGTAAACAAAATTCTATAATAAAAGATATGATATATAATGCTTTTGAGAATGAAAAACGTCTATTTAGCATTGTAAAAAAATGAATTACGTTCTTTCTATGTATTCAATAATCAGCAAATTAGGTCTCAAAGACTCAATTGCAGTTTATAATGTATTTACTAAAGCACTTATCTTAGGGGGTAACATTTATAAAAGGGTTTTAAAACAGAATAACTTCATAAATACCCTGAAATACCCATTTTTAAAAGTAGAAGAAATAAAAAAATTGAATAATTTGGGAGTTATAGTTGACTCAAGTTTAGATGAAAAAAAGGTTACAAAAGAAAAAATTCTAGAAGTCATTAAAGATTCAAGTAAGATTAACCTAACTTTGCTTTTAACACTTGACTGTAATATGGATTGTTCATATTGTTATGAAAAAGAAAATCGTAACAAAGCTTATATGGACTTATCAACTTGTAATAAAATTTTACAATACTTTGTTTATTTGCTTGATTACTCATCGTCTAAGAAAATATCAGTTACAATTTACGGAGGAGAGCCTCTGTTAAACATAGATGCAATAAAATATTTATTACCAAGAATAAAGCAATCTGCTATAAAGAAAAAAATAATTCTCAATGTAGATCTTATAACTAATGGAATCTTATTATCTTTAAATCTTCTTAATCAACTTAAACAATATGGATTGAATAGTGTGCAAATTACTTTAGATGGATGCGAAGAAGTCAACGACTCACGACGATATTTTAAGAACGGTAAAGGAACATTTAATAAAATATTTTCGAATCTTATAGAAACTGCAGACTGTTTACCTACAACACTTAGAATTAATCTTGACAGTAATAATGTTGATAAGATTACGCGATTTTTAGACATTTTAAGGAAATTTGAACTTCACAGAAAAATAATTCTTCGTCCTGCATTTGTTTTTTCGCCCAAATATTCATGTAATAATCTTATAGAAAATACAAATAACTTGCTATTCTTTTGGAAGAAAGCATCAGAAAGAAATTTTATCATTCCTTTTGATCTATTTTCCCTACTTCCTGTTTGCTCAATCTACAAAAATTATGACTTAGTAATAGGACCCTTAGGAGAGATTTACAAATGTATTGGGTTTGCTGGTAATAAGAAGTTTATTATTGGTCATATAGATGAATTTAAACATCAAGTAGAAAATTATCCATTTAAACCTCAAAGTTTGATAATAAGAGATAAGTGTGTAAGCTGTAAGTATTGGCCATTGTGTCTGTCAGGATGTAGAATGTTAGCTTACATAAAATTTGGTTCTTTAGAATCTATCTATTGTCAAAAGGAATTTTTTGATGCAATTTTTGAACATCTATTACCACTTTATATCTCTCAAAATTATGATGTAAATTTACAGAATTTTGCTTCTTCGAGCTAAGAAGAAATAAATAAAAATATAAGGAGGATGTGATGAATATGGAAGTATTGAATTTTTGGAATATTTTGCTTTTGATGGTTGCTTTTGGAATAGTTTTATGGGTATTAGCTAATTGGTTTAAGAAATGGGCTAATGTAGAAATAGGCAAGGAACCTAAAACAGGTGTGTATGAAATCTTTGATTGTTTAATCGCTGTTGGAGTTTGGTTTGCTGGAATGAAGTTATTACCAAAATTTGTAAAAAATTATGATATATTTACTCTTTTGTATCTTTTAATGACAGTTGTTATTATTGCAATTTTTACATTAGCAAGAAGAAGAAATTTCTCAGACATTGGTTTATCCAAAAAAAATATTAGAAAAATGTTAATCTTTACTATAATTATGTTTGGAGTAACTTTTGCTTATAATCTTTGTGCATTGTATTTTAAAATTAGCCCTTATCCTATAAAAATAGAAATTATGTCATTAAAAACTGCATTAATTATTATTGGAATGGGCATTATTAATCCAGGGTTGATTGAAGAACTCCTTTTTAGAGGTTTTGTTTTATCAAAGTTAGAGAGATTCTTGAACTGGAAATGGGCATTATTAATTTCTGCAGTTCTTTTTGGAATTATTCATGTTGGACAGGGAATCTTTCCTATTATGGGCAGCATCTATTTAGGACTACTATTTGGTTATGTTTTCCATTGTGTTAGAAACATTATACCATTGGTAATTGGGCATGGTGTAGGGCTAACAACTGCTATTGTCGTTGCTAATTTGTTGAGAATTTTATAAAGTTTGAGGAAATAGGGTTTAATTTTTGTTTTTGGAATTGGTATTTATCTTTCTCTGCTTTACTTTTATTCGAAAAGTATCTGGTCACCTTTTATATCTCATCTAATCATTAATTGTGTGAGCGGTTCGTGGGGTAAATCATTCCATCCAGAAAGACAGCGTTAGACTACGCGAATTATTTGCAGATTAAATGTTCTCCCATAAGGAAACAAGCATAATCATAATTTTAATAGTGTCCTAATAAACCTCTATCTTTGGCAATTTTCTCACAAAGCTTAAAAATATAAAAACCTAAGAAGAAGTAAAAAAGTGCTGTAATTATAAGGATAAAAATATCATTAAAAGGCATATTAAAGATTGAGATTCCTTTGGTCATATTATCCCTGATTAGTTTTGTACCTAAAGAAAGTGGTAGAAATTTAAAAGCAAATATTTTATCAACTGGTGCAGCAATAAAGCCAACAAATATGAATTGAAGTATTTGAAAGAGAGACTGGATTCTTTTGTAAATAAGCCCTAATCCGCCCATAATAAATCCTATGCCATAAGCACCTGCAAGCGAAAGAACAAGAAGAGGAACAATTGTCAAAAGATCAAGGTGTAAAAATTTACCTGTTGTAATCATCATAAGGAAGAGAAATGGAACAGTCCAAAAAATATTCAGTATTAAATCTGATATAACAATAAATATAGAAATAGTACCAAAGCCGAATGGAGACATATAAAGCTGTTCTAAAGTACCAGTCTGTGCTTCTTCCATTAATCCCCATGATAATGTGCTATATCCACTTATTGCGTAAGTCCAAACAAAGAATCCTACAATAATACCCTCAATAGTATTTGAAAAAGTTGCAGATTGACTACCAATCATATACTTCGACCCAAAAAATATTGCTAAAAAGATTAAATAAATAGTTATTATTGAAGAGAAAAAATTTAAAGGATATCTTAAAATTAGTTTAAGTCTTTTTATAAAAATCGTACTAAAAAGATTCCATTGATTTTTCATTTTTGCACAAGTTTTAAATATATATCTTCAAAGTCAGGTTCAATCCTCGTAATGCTTAGAAGTTTCACATTATTGTCCTTAAGAGTTTCAAGTAATTTATAAATAATCATAAAATCTTTCAATTCAATAATTATTTCAGTTTTTGAACTGTTTTCTGTATATTTTGTTCCTAGTGAGATTTTTTGAAACTCTTCTTTTACCTTGTTGTCAATTCTACCGTCTATTTCAAACTTATAAGCATTCACTTTAAAAAAATCTTTAAGTGAATCTAACTTTTCATCTGCCACTATTTTTCCTTTATTAATTACTATTACCCTTTCGCAAACATTTTCTATAACTCTCATATTGTGTGAACTGAGGAGAATGGTCCTTCCTTTATTTACCATTTCATTTTTTAAAAGGTTTTGAACTTCATGTGTTGATTCTACATCAAGTCCGAGAGTTGGTTCATCGAGAAGAATTATTTCAGTATCTTTTATTAACGCTGATGCAATGGCAAGCTTTTGCTGCATACCTCGAGAGAGGAAGCGAGCTTCAGTGTTTGTCTTTTCTTTTAGTCCAAAAATATTGATTAGCTCATCTATTCTCTTTTTACAATTCTTATACGAGTAACCCATAAGACCTGCAAAGAATATAAGGTTTTCCTTTACTGTAAGTCTCCAGTAAATATTGCGATTACCCTCCAGAACACTTGAGATTTTTTTAAATGCAAAATATGGATTTTTTGTTACATTTATTCCGTCTATCCAAATTTTTCCTGATGATGAATTAATTAAACAACACAATGATTTAATTGTAGTCGTTTTCCCGGCACCATTTGGTCCTAAAAGACCTACAATTTCAGCATCATTAATACTAAATGAAATCTCATCTATTGCTCGAACTTCAGTTTTACCCTTGTAAATTTTAGTTAAATTCTCACATCTAATCATGTTTATTGATTTCCCAAAATATTATAACATATTTACATTTAAAAAATTAATTAATTCTTTTATGGTGCTTAATTGATTAAATTCAAAAATTAGATATTCAAATAAGCAATCTATAAAGAAATACAGAAATATTGACAAAACCAATCAAAATATAGATAATTGCAGTGAAATATTACAGGCGCCTGTAGCTCAGTTGGATAGAGCATCTGCCTTCTAAGCAGGTGGCCGTGGGTTCGAGTCCCGCCAGGCGCAGATATATACAAAATTAAATTTTATATAAGTCTTTTTGTTTATTTTTGATCTAAGATAAATCGCTTTTAGTCTTATAATTTCAATATAATGAAAGGAAATATCATATCCTCCAGAGAATAATGAGACATTCTGAGTGAAGAATCTCCTTGCTTGCATTTTATTCTGGATTCCCGCTTTCGCGGGAATGACCCGCAAGGAGATCCTTCGGTCGCTTTTAGATACGCTCCTCAGGGTGACAGGAGTAGTGTCATTCTGAAGTGCGGTATTTTCGCACACGTACTGAGGTATCTCCTTATTTGTTTTTGTCATCCCCGAATTCCACGCAACTGTCATCCCCGAATGTCTTTATCGGGGATCCAGACTGTCTTGCTTCTTTCAAATGAGACAAAATCTCACTCATAATTAATCAGTAGCTCCAAAACTTAACTTCAATTTTAAATTATATTCTTTATTTTTAATTTTCCTACTTTCTTTTGCTTTTAATATTTTATCCTCTCTTTCTTTTAATATTTCCTCTGGATTACCTCTATAGTAATCAACAGGTCTTAAGTAGTTAATACTTGAATGAAGCCTCTCATTGTTATAGTAGTCTACATATTTTGCAATTATTTGTTCTGCGTCAGTGAATGTAGCAGGATAATCTTTTCTTAAAGCTTCCTGCCTTAATAAACCATTCCACCTTTCTAATTTACCATTAGTTTCCGGGTGGTTTCTTCTTGTTCTAATGTCAATTAGGTAAGCCAACGATATTACTTCTCTGAATTCTTTTGAGATAAATTGAGAGCCATTATCATGTATTATCTTTGGAGATATTTCTCTGTTTTTATCAAGGATTTCTTGAATGAATAAACTTACGCTCTTTGAACTAATATCTGGTAATAACTTCCATCCTACTATATACCTCGAATAACCATCAAGGACAGCAATAAGAAATCCCCATATTTCACTCACTTTTATATACATTATGTCCGTATGCCAATGTTCGTTTACTTTAGTTGGTTTTTCTTTGTATTCCTTTTCTGCTCTTCCTTTGATGTTGCCCCATCTATTAAGAAGATTATATTTTGTTAAGATTCCGTAAACTTGTTGGGGAGTTAAATAGACGATATCTTCATCTATCATCTGGTAAGTTAATTTCTTATAGCCAATTCCTGGATTTAATTTTGCATATCTTACTACAATATCTTCCTCTTCTTTTAATACCTTTATTAGGGTTTAACAAAAGGAATCTTAGGGGTTTCTTTTCCTTTTAACCATCTATAATAGGTAGCTCTGCCTTATTACAAAGCTTTTCTAATATCCACTCCAACTTAAAGCCAGTAAGTTCTTTCATTCTTTTAACTTCTTCTTTTATTATTTCTTTAAGTTCTTTATCCTTAACATTGTGTCCTATAATTCCCCAAGATTTTTTTTTAAAATAAGGTTCTCTTCTGCCAGAGTTGCAATTACATTCTTCATTCTATCAATTTCAGCTTCTTTTAACTTTTCTTTTCTACTTCTCTTATTAATACCATTCTTAAATGATTCATAAGCTCCTTCCAAGAATTTCTTCTGCCAGGTATAGTATTGCCTTGTATCAATATTATACTTTTTACATACTTCTGATACAGGTACTTTACCAACTAATACCTCTTTTACAATTTCAAACTTCTTCTCAGGACTAAAATGCCTCCTGTTAGATCCATTAACATTTTTTGGTTCTACAACCATTTTTAAAGTATCCTCCTTTTAATGTTATTTTAAGGATACCACTAATTAATTTATGATTAAAGTGTTGTCTCATTTTGTTTATAACTTGACAAGACCAATGTTTTTGTTTTATAAGTATTATAAGATAGGTGATCTTTACGAGCAAAATACAGATACGCTTCTTAAGGATAACGATGAGTGACTTGAGACTCCTTCATCGACGGAAATAGTGCTCCTCAGGGTGACAGAAGGGCTGTTATTCCCGAAATCAATTATAAGGAAATTCAGTATTTTTTGTAAAAAAAGACATTTTTGCCTGTTCTTTTCTATTCTCATATGGCAGAATTCTAGTTCATTTCTCCATCCTCAAGTGTCTTTATCGGAAATTCAATATTCTTTAATTAATTACTACTTTTTGAATTTTTGTCTTCATGGAAATTACATATTGTATATGTATTCCTACTTCTTCAGTATAACTTAAAGGATTTCATTGAGAATAAAACATAGTAGAACATAGTTTTTGTTACTACTTTCTCGGTATTTATTATGAACCTTTAAAAAGTAGTAGAATTGATCTTTAGTTAAAAATAAAAATTTATCAATATATAATTTAATTTATGGAATTTCATAAGTTATTGTTATTGTTTGATTGTCTCCATCCCATATAACTTCTGCACCTAAATTTTCAGAAACAAATCTTAATGGAACAACTGTTCTTCCATTAACTATCCTTGGAGGCGGATCAACCTCTACTGGATTTCCATTAACTCTTGCTGTCTTCATATCTATCCAGAGTTCTATAACTCTATCTTCCAATTTGTATGTTACTTTTCTTTCAATTGGATCCCACAGAACTTCTGCTAACAATGCTTCTCCAATAAACCTTAGAGGAACCATAGTTCTTCCTGTAGGCTTATCAATAAATGGTGGAACATCAAGTTTGTGTAGAACATCATTTACATAAGCGTTTTCATCTCCCACTTTAAGCTTTATTACAATTGAAGATATAATAGGATTAATATATACCTTAACAGGAATTCCGAAATCACCACCATTCGAATTTATGTAAATCTCTGACGTGTATGATCTATCATAATCTAAATCATGGGTATCTACGGTAACCTTCACATCAATTTCATTGCCAACCCAGGACTCAGGATCTACATTAATCCAATCTGCCTTTGGAGTTATAGTTCCCTTAAGAAGACCTCTTTTTGCATTTCTGATTTTTATCAAATTTTGTATAACTGTACCCTTATTAAGTTTACCAAAATCAATTTTCATAGGTTCAATAGAAAGGCTCGGACAGCATGGAACAACTTTCATTACAATAACTATTTTGGCATTCCCGCCATTAGATTCTATTCTTATGAGCCCATCGTAAGTTTTATTCACTTCAAGCCCTGTTGTAGAGACTTTTATCTCAATATCTACTGAGTTAGAATTAAAAATTTGAGGTTCAATAGAAATCCAACTATCTTCTGTAAATAGAGCTCCTTCAAGCGTCCCTGTACCACTATTTGAAATTGTGATAGTCTTCGATTCTGAAAGGTCCTTTGAAACTTCACCAAAATTTATTTCGCTACTTGAAATTACAAGATGAGGGCCAAAACCAAAAATTTGTAAAGGAACTTTCACAACTCTACAGTTTCCACTATCTGCAACAAAGCAAGTATCTCCTTTTATGCATATTGCAAATGGTTTGAACAATCTATCTGGTTCAATTGTATAATCAATCTTTTTTATTGGCTTTACATAGGTTTTTGGTCCACCATACCCTCCAAACATTGCTTTAAATTCACCATTTTCAGAAAAAACCTGGATTCTATTATTTGCACTATCAGCAACATATATATTTCCATAATCATCAATATCCACGTCCCTTGGCCAGCTAAATTGTCCCTCTTCTGTTCCTAAAGAACCAAATGATGAAAGAAAATCAAAACCATCAGGGCGAACATTAAAGATCTGGATTCTATGATTCCCAGAGTCAGCAACATAAAGTTTTCTCTTCCTTACTCTTATGCCTGTAGGATACTTAAAATCTCCTTCCTTATAACCCTCTTTTCCAAACTTATATCTAAACTTTCCCTCTTTATTAAAAACCTGAATCCTTTGATTTTGCGTATCTGCAACATAAATTTTTCCATCCTCATCTAAGCATACATCCTCAGGTGTTACAAATTGTCCACTCTCCGCACCTTTCTCTCCAAATTTATAAACAAGATCGCCATTCTCTGAGAAAACTTGTATTCTATTGTTCAAAGAATCAGCAACAAATATTCTCCCTTCATTATCTATATTTATTCTTGATGGTGCGTAAAGCATTCCATCATAAAGTCCCATTTTACCAATATTGTTTATAGGTTTACCAGTTTGACCAAATTTTGCAATTGTAGATTGAGTCGAGTCAGATACATAAATCTCATCATTAATTCCTACTCCCACACCTTTTGGAAATAAAAGTTGTCCCTCTACTAAATCTTTCACTCCCCATTCTTTTAAAAATTTAAAATTTGGATCAAAAAGTTCAACTCTGCCATTGCCAGAATCAACTACATAAATCCTCCCAGTAGATGTACCAACTATACCTTTAGGGGAAAGAAATTCTCCTTTTCCGTTTCCCTTCTTTCCAAACTTGTCATATCTTTTGTTTTTATAATCCCATAGAATCACTACATTATTTGCTTCATCTGTCACAAACACTTTATCATTACAAAATGCAACTCGAGAAAGACTCTTAGGTTTTAAATCAGGAGGAGGAGCCCTAAAAAGTGTATCAAAAACTTCTCCTTCGCTATTTAAAATTAATACTGAATTTGAAGCTTGATCAACAACGTAAAAATTCCCTATTCCATCAAAAATAATATCAAGAGGTATAAATGATTTACCATCACTTAAAACCCATTTTTTAAGAAAATCAAGGTCAGATGTAAAAATATAAATACAACTATTCTTCTTGTCTGTCACATAAAGATTTCCTTTATCATCAATAGTTGATCCTGCAATGGTTCCGAATTCCGTCGAACCTGCTTTTGATATTTTTGATAAGTAATATCCATCTTGAGAAAAAACCTGTATTCTTTTATTATCAGTATCAGAAACAAATATTTTTCCATCCTTTGAAAGAGCTAAACCTTCAGGATTTTTAAAATATCCATCACCATTACCTTCAGCTCCGAAACTAAATAAAAATGCTCCTTCTTTGTCAAAAACTTTTATGCAATTATTGTCGGTATCAGCAAGGTACAATCTTCCATCAGTGCTCAATGCAAGAGATGTGGGATTACTAAAATTAAATTCTCCTCTACCTCGTCCTATAATTGAAATTTCCTCACACTTAATTTGTGGAGACACTGAAAGTATAAAAATGAATATTAAAGATATTAAAACGATACATTTCTTCATCATCTTTACCCCTTAAATTATAGAAATATATTTTTTCTCATTTAAAAGAAACATTTCAATTTTTATGAACAGATATATCTACAACTCTTACCCTTAATATGAAAATTATACTAAAACTTTAGAGAATTTATATCTTAGAGTGAATAATTTATATACTTTCTTATTTAAAATCTTAACAAAGAGATTTTCTAATTATTTTAAAACTGCTTTAATTCTCAATAAACCATATTCTACTTACAAATCTTGCTATAATTGAATTAAAATCTATACTCATAGATAGTAATGAAAAATAGTATAAAAAAGGAGAAAATCAAAAGTGAGTGAAAAAATTCTAATGAAAGGGGCAGAAGCCTTCGCCGAAGCTGCAATAAAAGCAGGTTGCAGACTCTTTTTTGGTTACCCTATAACACCACAAAACGAAGCTCCAGGATATATGGCTAAAAGAATGCCAGAAGTAGGAGGAGTTTTTCTTCAAGCAGAAAGCGAAGTTGCAGCAATAAACATGCTTTATGGTGCTGCTTCAACAGGAAGTAGAGTTATCACGAGTTCCTCGAGTCCTGGCATAAGCCTTATGCAAGAAGGTTTATCCTATATTGCTGGCGCACAGCTTCCAGTTGTAGTTGTTAATGTTATGCGAGGTGGACCTGGATTAGGCGGTATTGGACCTTCTCAAGGTGACTATTTCCAGGCAACAAAGGGTGGAGGACATGGAGATTACAGAGTTATTACATTTGCCCCATTAAGTTTGCAGGAGCAAATTGACTTGATTTATGATTCTTTCGAATTAGCGGAGAAATATCGTAATCCTGTTATGATTTTAAGCGATGGTTTGCTTGGTCAGATTATGGAAGCAGTAGAGTTTAAAAGAGAAATTGATCCGAATAATATACCAAAAAAAGAATGGGCTGCTACTGGTAAAAAAAATAGAGAAAGAGTGTTAATTAGTTCATTTAATCTCGATCCTGACGGTTTAGAAAAAGACAATAGCGTCCTTCGTAAAAAATACGAATATATAATGAAAAATGAAGTAAGGTTTGAACACTATCAGACAGACGATGCTTCAATTATCATTGTTGCCTATGGGACTGTTGCAAGAATTTGTAAAACTGCAGTAAGAACTATGAGAGAAAATGGCATAAAAGTAGGACTCTTTAGACCAATAACATTATGGCCATTTCCTTATGAAGAACTTAAAGTTCTATCAAAAAGAGAAAATGTCAAATTTTTCTATGACTTTGAGCTCAGCTTTGGACAGATGCTTGATGATGTAAAACTTTCCATAGGTGAGAGAAAACCAGTTTATTTCCACGGTAGGACTGGTGGAAATGTTCCTTCTCCAACAGAAGTAGTTGAAAAAATTAAAGAGGTAATGTAGGAGGTAATATTAATGCCTGAAGAGAAAAGACAATTATTTAAACCAACATCTTTACTTAAACCAATAAGTAGAGGGTTTTGTCCTGGTTGCACACACGGAATAATTCATAGGCTCGTATGCGAAGTAATTGAGGAAATGAACTTAACCGAAAAAGCTATTATTATAATACCTGTAGGTTGCGCAACTCTTTCTGTAGATTACTTTGATTTTGATTCAATACAATCAGCTCATGGTAGAGCCCCAGCTGTTGCAACAGGCGTAAAAAGAGCAAGACCTGATTTATTCGTTTTTACCTATCAAGGAGATGGTGACCTTGCTTCTATTGGAACAGCTGAAATAGTTCACTCTGCTAATAGGGGTGAAAATATAAGTGTTATATTTGTTAATAATGGTATTTATGGTATGACAGGAGGACAAATGGCTCCGACAACCCTCCTTGGATGGAAGACAGAGACTTCTCCTTATGGAAGAGAAGCAAAGAGAGAGGGTTACCCCATAAGAATGTGCGAGATGCTCTCACAACTTAATGGTCCTGCTTATATCGCACGAACGGCTGTAAACAACCCTAAAAATGTTTTAGCAACAAAAAGGGCTATAAGAAAAGCTTTCACTGCTCAAGAAAAATGTTTAGGGTTTTCATTAATTGAGATTCTCTCCACCTGTCCAACAAACTGGGGAATGGATGCCTTAAGTGCTTTAAAAAGAATAGATAATGAAGTTATGAAATACTATCCTCTTTCTGAATTCAAAATAACGGAGGGACTATAAAAATGAGTGAAATAGAACTTATTGCTGCCGGTTTCGGTGGTCAAGGAATAATGGTAATTGGAGAAATAATTGCAGCTTCCGCTGTAAGAGAGAATAAATTTGCAACATTTCTTCCCTCATATGGTCCCGCAATGAGAGGAGGAACTGCTAATTGTATCGTAATTGTATCCGATAGTGAGATTGGTTCACCTGTGCTATCTGAACACAAAAATGCTATAGTTATGAATATTCCTTCCTTTGAAAAATTTGAACCTCTTTTACTTAAAGGTGGAAATATATTGGTAAATTCTTCACTTATAAAAAATAAATCTAATCGCACTGATATAAATGCTTATTACATTCCAGCAATTGATCTTGCCTCTCAAGCAGGTGCATATGTAGCTGCAAATATTGTGATGCTCGGTAGTTTTTTAAAGATAACAAATTTTGCATCCTACGACACAGTAAGTGCTATGATAAAAGAAAGGTTTGCCTCAAAGGGAGAGAAAATTATAAATATAAACTTAAAAGCCTTAGAATTAGGTTACAATTATATATGATCCAGGAAATAGATAAAGATGAGCTTTTAAACATTTTTAAAACACTTTTAAGCATAAATTCTCCCTCAGGCAGCGAAAAAGCAATTTCAGATAAAATTATAGATATTGTTAAATTGCTTCCATTAGAAATAATAAATGACGCTTCTATCGACAAAATTAAACCAAATCTGATACTGAAATTACCAGCATATAACTGTAATAACTCCGAACCTATTCTTTTTTCTGCACACATGGATACTGTTGAACCAACAGAAGGGATAAAAATAATAAAAGAACCATCAGTTTATAAAACTGATGGTTCTACCATACTTGGAGCTGATGATAAATCTGGTATTGCAGCCATATTAGAAACACTTTTTGTATTAACAAGAAATAACATCCCTCATCCAAAAATTGAAGCATGCTTTACAGTTGAAGAAGAAATTGGATTAAAGGGAGCTAATGTTTTAGATTTTAGCTTGCTTGAATCAAAAATTGGACTTGTTCTTGACTGTGATGGTGACGTTGGAAAAGTTGTCAATGCTGCTCCTTCACAGATAAATTTTAAAGTAACAATTCAAGGTAAAGCAGCGCATGCAGGAGTAGAGCCAGAAAATGGCAAAAATGCGATTCTCTTCGCTGGAAAAGCCATCTCTTCACTTCCTTTGGGTAGAATTGATCCCTATACCACTACTAATATTGGAACCATACATGGCGGTAAAGCCACAAATATTGTTCCAGAATTAGTTGAACTTACTGGTGAAATAAGGTCTCATAACGAAAATACTCTAAACTCTCTTTATGAGAAGTTTATGAAAACATTCAAAGATGGCGAAAAAGAAGGGTTTATTATTGAATTTAGCTCTGATAAAACTTATTCAAACTTTAGAATAGATGAAAACGATCCATTGATAAACCTACTTAAATATACAGCTGAAGACTTGGATATTCCATTTAAATGTATGTCAAGTGGTGGTGGATCTGACGCAAATATATTTAATAAAAATGGAACCGTTAAATGTGTTGTTTTATCAACTGGCATGGAGAAAGTCCACACCCATGAGGAGTATATAAAAATAGACAATTTAGTTGCATTAACAAATTGGCTTGTCCAAATTGCATATAAGAGTGCTTAAATGCTTTACAGATTAAGTGAACTCTTAACAAAAGCGAAGAAAAATAGTTATGCTGTTGGAGCTTTTAATGTCTACGACTTAGAATATGCAAAAGGAATAATAGAAGGGGGAGAAGAGGAAAACTCTCCCCTAATTTTACAAATCTCTGAAGGAGTAATTTCTTATTTTGGTCTTAATAATATTTTAAAACCGTGCCTTTTAATGGCAGAAGAAGCAAAAATACCAGTTTGTGTTCACCTTGACCATGCAAAATCTTTTGAGTCGGTAATCAAAGCAGTAAATGCAGGATTTCCATCTGTTATGTTCGATGGTTCAGCTCTTACATATGAAGAGAATTTAAATATAACAAAAAAAATAGCTGAAATAGCCAAAATTTTAAATGTTTCAGTTGAAGCTGAAATTGGAAAAGTTGGTAAAGAAGAGGATGGAGAGGGAAATATAAATGTTGAATTTACTAAGTTAGATGAAGCTATTCAATTTTCTAAAGCATTAAGCATAGATGCTTTGGCAGTTTCAATTGGAAGTATTCATGGAGTAACATCTCCTCATGTTGAACTTAATATTGATATATTAAAAGAGTTAAATGAAAAAATTGATATTCCTCTTGTGCTGCATGGTTCATCAGGAGTAGTGGATAGTTCAATAAAAGAAGCTATTAAAAATGGTATTACAAAAATAAATGTGGCAACAAGATTAAAAGTGAGAGTATCAGAGAAAATTAATGATTCTATAATACAGAATGGATTAAGCAGTATTTATGAAGCAAAAAATCTTTCTACAATAATTAAAGATGCTGTTAAAGAGGTTGTAAAAGAAAGAATTAGATTATTTGGAAGCAATAATAAAGCTTAATTAATATAAAATTTAAGGAAGCTCGAAGACAAATACTTTAGCTCCGTTATAATTTATATTTAGAGAAATTAATAAACCATCATTGGTAATTGTTATTGGATGAAATTGTAGATTCGGAAGGTCTATTTCAGATAAAGATTTTTTGGTTAAATCTATCACACCAATCTTATTTTCTCCGATCCAGTAATAAATCTTATCATTGCCTATGCCTATTAAGTCTCCATTATTCCAGTTTTCATCTTCTATAGTAATTTCTCTAATTAATTTAAGTTTTCTCCCTATAACTCTAAAGCATGAAATAGTAAAACCTCTCTCATCGTATGAGGAAATTGTATAATAGATATCGTTACTTTCTATAAAGCTAAAGTCAGGATCATAAGTAGTAATAAACTTTCCATCAATATTAATAATAACGCCAATAATCTTACTCTTCTTAACTGGAATGTTGTCATAGCCATAACTCTCACTATTTTCTGAATCAAAAACTGTTAGTTTTAGGAAAATATTTCCAGCATCAGTCACATTTATTAACGGATGGACATCAAAGATAGTAAAATAGTTCTTTAAAACATCTGATAAATCAATTTTTGAAATCATTGTTTTACCTGAATAAATCCAGATAATTTGCTTCTCGGAGTCAAGCACATATATATTTTCATATCCATCTAAGTCAAATTGAAAACCGCATAATGCTTTGTATTGTTTTAGTTCAATTGGTCTTAATTCTTTTAAATCAATTTCGTCAAGATATTTTCCACTTTTTGAAAATTTAATTATTCTAGGGCCATAACCATCTGCTAAGAGTATTTCCCCTTCTTTGTTTACTTTTAGATCGGTAGGTATAGCTCCCCCTGAAATACCATTAGAAGCGCCGGGGTCATATTTCTCTCCACCAATATTTTCTTTTCCTTTTCCAAAATAAAGATGAAAACTTTCTTTAGAACTTGCCAGATTGAACTTTTGAAAATATTCATTTTTGAATACGGTTTCATTTTTCTCGTCATTAATCTTTTTATCGGTAATGATATTATCATTAGATATAGCATCAACTATGGAATCATAGTTAAAATTTGTTTTTAATTTGTTGGTTTCTCCTCCAAAAAGAAAAACAATCAAAATCATACATATGCTCAGCAAAATAACCTTTATTGAAAAACCTTTTAACTTAAATTTTAAGTTAATTTTAATTTTCATAAAATCGTATTATTTCCCATGAATAAAGAGAACGAAATTCTCCTATAGAAGTCTCGATAACCTTAAGAGGTCCATTAGTATTATAACGTAGGCTTGTAAACCATGCGCTATGAATAATGAATGTTGTATTTATTGTTGGACCTTTTTTAGAGATTATACCAAAATGAACTATTGTATTATTTCTTAAAAGAACAAAGATATCTCCTTCTTTAACATTCGCAAAGCTTTTTGCCCCTCTAAAATCACCTTTTGAAATTTTTTGAGCATTCTTATAATCATACACCAATCCTGCTAAATAAGAACTCTTCTCAACCAATCCAGAGCAATCAACCCCTGCCCATTTAGAAGGATTTTCTGGACCCTTTTTAAAGTCATACATAGATTCATTAGCATCAAGATTTGTTGGATGCTTAGTCTTGTCGTTATAATATTCCCTCCAGCTTTGCACATTTCCATTTGCTTTAATTTTACTTGCAATATCCTCAGGAAAATCTTTTCCGCCCCATGAATATGGAGCACCGAAACTGACCGTTGAATTAACTTCGTAATTATTTTCTGGATATTTCTTAACATTACCTCTAATTGGGGATATATAATTTTCAATGTAAATACGTTTTTGCCATTTTATTGAAAATTCCTGGTAAGTCCTTGCAAATGAGACAAGTGCTTTGTATGGATCGTTGTAGGATATTTTTAAATTTTCGGACTGGTTAGGACTCACAATTGAAAAGTAAATGTAACCACTTTTGTCACTTGACATAATAAATAGATTGTTATTTTCATCTCTTACTACATTTAATTGGTCTCCTGATTCATGCTTTGCTATAATCTTTAAATTGTCTAATGAATTATTAAATTTTATTAATAACGGATTATCAGAAAATAACCACACCTTATAAAGATAAGTTTCTTTCTCAGTATTTATGCACTTTAATGTTAGGTTGCCTGGATAAATATGGGTAGCATTTGAATTTGAAAAACTCCTACTTTCAGGAAGAATGAATAAAGTAAATAAAGTTAACAATAATACAAATGATTTAATCTTCTTTATCATACCTGTAGTTTTAATGGACATAAAGGATCTTCACTTAAGAAATCATTACTAAACGCATAAGCTCTTGCCCTACAACCACCACACACATCTTTGTAATTGCAGTTTCCACATTTGCCTTTTAAGTTTGACCTATCTCTTAATGAAAGAAAAACTTCACTTTTAGTCCAGATATCATAAGGATCTTCTTCTAAAACATTTCCAGCCTTTATGGGTAAGAATGCACAAGGCCATACATCACCATTTGGTTTTATGTAAAACATTCCTTTTCCAGCAATACAACCAGGGAAGTATTTTTTCATACTCTTTGTGTAATTTCCATTTTTTGAAAAAACATAAGCCCAATATTCAGGAAGTCCTATTGGAGAAATCACAGGCTTTAAATTCTTCTGCATTGAATAAGTCTTTTCAATAACATTATACAATTCATCCTTATTTAAGGCTACTTCGTAAAGGTCTTTACCTCTTCCAGTTGGTATAAATTGATATAAAAGGATAACATGAGCGTTAAGGCTATCGCTTAGTTTCAATAATTCGTCAATTTCAGAATAGTTTGATTTTGAAAGAGTGATGTTAATCTGAATATATAAACCTTCTTCTTCCAAAATTTTTATTCCCTCTAATACTTTATCAAACGAGCCTTCTGCTCCTCTCAATAAATCATGTTTGGCTGGATCTACTGAATCAATACTTAAAGCCAGACCAGAAATACCAGTTTTCTTAAGTTCTTTTGCGATATCCTTAGATAGTAAAGTCCCGTTTGATGCAATTGTTGGATAAAACCCCAAATCTTTTGCGTATCTAACAAGTGTAAAGAAATCTTTCCTTAAAAATGGCTCTCCTCCGGTTAAAACAAGCATTCTAAAGTCATCTATTTTTGATAAGCCTTTTATGACTTTTTTTGCTTCATCAGTTGTCATCTCTTCGTAAAGTTTTTCACCACCATTTGCATGACAACCATTACATTTTAGATTGCAATTAGTAGTTATTTCAAATACTGGATGCGATGGATAGCCAAAACAACCCATACCTTTGGCACCAGCTGCTGTTTTAAATAATTTTGGTGATTGCATTGCCCACCAATACAACTTTCGCCAGGAAGTGATCTCGGCAAATGAAAAAATCATTTCTATCTGATTCGCGGGTAGCGAAAATGGAATGTAAAATGGTTTAACTGCTTTTTTCATAATTTTCCTTATTAAGCTAAAAGATATGCAAATATTATTGAAAGTGATGCAAAAATCATCATTAAAAGAGTGTAGAGTGATAA
>JBPOJC010000113.1:0-6155 GCA_052034135.1 Caldisericota bacterium
TGTTTCATATTCTTTATCTCTAAACTTTGATAAACATCTTTTAATAAACATAATACTTTTATACCATGTTAATAATATTATTGCAAGTATTTAATTAATATTTATTAATATACTTACAGACTACATTTATTAATATTTTAATATTACTTATTAAGTTTCTATGAGTGTTTACAGGTATTTAAGTTGTAAAAAACGGGAAGTTGGGTTAGAGGACATGATAGGTATGACACAGATGAGGAAACCCTTCGGGAGCAAAATACAGATACGCTCCCTTTACTTTTCCGTCATTCTGAGCAAAGCGAAGAATCTCCTCATCTGTCTTTTCGGTGTAAAACAAACATTCCTGTCTGTTTTTTTATTCATGACTGTTCAAGGAAGTAAAAAAGAGGAGACCCTTCGTCGCTTTCAGATACGCTCCTCAGGATAACCACCCACCGTCATTCCGAAGTGCGGCATTATCGCACATGTCCTGAGGAATCTCCGTATTTGTCCTTGTCATCCTCGAACTCCTTTATCGGGGATCCAGACCAATTTCTAATCATGGATTCCCGCTTTCGCGGGAATGACAAGAAAAAACAAGGGAATGACGAAAAGGAGATCCTTCGGGAGCAAAATACGCTCCCTCAGGAAGACGGGAAGGATGGTCATTCTGAGCGTCAGCGAAGAATCTCCTCATTTTTTGTCATTCCAGAAATTAACAAAAATGTCATTCCCGAAATCCTTTATCGGGAATCCAGGCTAATTTTTTATATTTTCTGTGTTTATGGGTGACTAAATTAATAATTTTACCCCCACTTATATATATGGAGGGTTTATTCTAACAAAATTTTATTTTCCGCCTATTGCATATAAGTAGCCATCATTTGATCCAATGTATACTGTTCCATCTGAAGATATTGCAGGAGAAGATTGAATCTCTTTCTCTGTTTTAAATTTCCATTTTAAACTACCATCTGAATTGAGTGCATACAGACAATTTTCATAAGGCCAATAAACTGTTCCTTCTGAAGCAATTACAGGATCAGAACCAATAGTACCAATTGGACCAAACTTCCACTTTAAGGTTCCATCTGGATTGATTGCATAAATATTAGCGGGTAACACAGTACCAATATATATATTGTTTTTTGCATCAATTGCAATGTATTTAATTATATCATATGACTCAAATTTAACTTCAAAATCTTTACTTGAATGTATTAGGTAAAGATAATTTTTTCTGTTTTCCTCCACGAAATTTCCAGGTAAATATAAAGTGTCCTCCGAATCAACTGTAGGATGATTATTTATAAGTAACATCTTTGACTTCCACTTTAATGTTCCATCTGGATTTATTGCATAGAGGTAAAAATTCTCATCCGAAACGACATATATTGTACCATTTTTAGAAATCGCTGGGGAATATCTAATCCATCCTTCTGTTTTAAACTTCCACTTTAATGTTCCATCAGGATTTATTGCATAGAGGTAACCATCATTTGATCCAACATATACCGTACCATCTGGAGATATTATAGAAGATGTTATATCAATCTCTTTCTCTGTTTTAAATTTCCACTTTAATGTTCCATCCGAATTAAGTGCGTAGAGATAATCGTCGTTTGAACCTGCATAAATTGTTCCATCTGAAGAAATTGAAGGAGAAGAGCGAATCCATCCATCTGTTTTAAACTTCCACTTTAAGGTTCCATCTGGATTAAGTGCGTAGAGATAATCGTCGTTTGAACCTGCATAAATTGTTCCATCAGAACCTATTGCAGGTGAAGATTGAACAAATCCTCCAGTCTTAAATTTCCACTTTAAAGCTCCATCATTTTTTGATGTATCATATGGACATTGTCCAGTATGTCTTGCATCATATTGAAACATTGGCCAGATTGGTAAAGATGAATTTATCTGGGTATTTGGTAAAAATGCACTCTTTTTTATTATGCGATATTTATTAAGGACAAATAATACTATGATTATTATAACAATAATAGAAATTAATATTGGTATTGTATTTCTTTTTGCTTTACTATTTATTTCAGATTTTTTCTCATTCTTTAAATTTGTACTATAGAACATAAGATGCCTCCTGCATACATATTTTTATTTACTTCTCTACTCTTTAAGGAGGCCAAGGATAACCTCCTTTAGGCCAATTTTCATGAGCATATTTAGCCCAAGCTTTATACCATTCTTCGGAGTTTAAGCCAGTAAATCTTGTACCTGTATATATTTTTAAGAATTTAAAAAAATTTCTAAGACTTTCCTTTCCTTTTTCGATATCAGAGTATGGTCCATAAGTCCATACAGCACCAATCCATTGAGCAAGTATAGTACCAGAATCATAGCCACATCGATTAAGTATATTAAATAATTCTCCAACTCCTGCTCCAATATTTAGAAATGGATCGGTTCTCCAATCTTTATTAAAAAAACCTCTCATATTTTCGAAATGAAGACTCTCTTTTACTATTTTTCTAAAGTTCTTCTCATTCACCTGCATTAAACCATAATCTCCAGTACTGCTAGGAGAAATATCTTCATTAAAGCTGGATTCCTTACAAATTATAGCTTTGATTATTAAAGTTAAGTCAAGTAATCCAATTTTTGTTTCAAGCCCTTCAGGACCCCTAACTGAACCACTACGAAAAGAAATGTTGTGACCTGTTCTCTCGCTCCAAAAACTCACCCAGAATCCAATCATCATATCATATTCTTCTTTTTCATTTGAATGTTTATAATTTTGTATCTTCCTAACTTCGTTTTGAACCGCCCATCCTATTACTGCATGTTTAAAAAATTGTGTAAGTGTGTTTGTCTTATCATCAAATATACCTTCGAACTTTTTGTAGTTTGCATTGTAGAAACTCTCAAGTTTTGTTCCAAAATTTTCCCAATCCTTACTTGTCATTGATTTGAAAAAGTTTTTATCCTGATTCCATAACCAGTCAAATCCAGCATTAAGCCCCTTAACTATATTATCACCTTTTGAATCATCAGTTTGAGCATAAGGTTTACCATTACCATCAATAAAAATTCTAATAGTAATGCCATTAATTGTTAGTGTAACTAAAGGATTAGGAACAGCTCCATTTGGAAGAAGATTACGAGGATCACGAGGAGACGGATCACTACATCCACCAATTGCGCTTGCAGCAGTACTGCTTGAACCTTCATTGTTTGAAGTAGATTCAGAACTATAAGTATATATAAGTGCTGCAAAATATAACATATTTCCAAGAATCATTGGATTTATGCCTTTATCAAGTAGACTCTTTATAGTTCCGGGAAGGTCAAATAAAAGATCCCAGAAATTTACATCAATCCCAAATGCTTCTGCTAAACTCATTGATGGTCCGGAAACATCTTGTGCTTTTGGTCCTAATTCTGAACCTGAATCAAGATCAGGTATGCAAATTGGTGGATGTTTTACTCTCTCCAATCCACTTGGGTCTACATAATTAATTGGGTCATTTTCACAGTAAGAATACATATTTATTTTTTGAACAGCATCCTTATTTAAGAATCTCCCAACTTTAAAAATTTTAGTGGTTTGCATATAAAAATATAGTTTGATTGAAGGAAATAAACTCTATCATCATTCAATCGTCGTAGAAGCTTCAATTACTTTTATACCTTGCTCTTCTTTTAGATAACCTATAGAAGTATCTTCTGTTTTTTTCATTCCATTAAGTTTCTCATTGAAATACCCATACTTTTCAGCTAACCATTTAGGTTGTTGTGAGGGATTCATTACAAATGGTTCAAATCTAACTTTTACTGTAAAATACTCCTCCTTTCTATCATCATAAGTTCTTTCGGAAACATTTTCTATTTTTACCTCACCCATTCTATTTTTTATTGGAATGTAACCCCATCCATCCTTAATCCCTTCTACTTCGTATCGAATTAGTACACCATCACCTAAATTCGTTGAAACTTTAATAACGAAGTTATTATTTTCTCTAAAAGCATACAACTTCAATTCAATTAGCTCAGAAGATTTTGAGTAACAGCCATATAAGTTCATTAATACAAGAATAAATATTAAGATTGCAGATAAATGTTTCATTTCATTAACTTCCTCATATCATATTAAATTATAATTGCTTTTGTTTAAATTCTAATTTATGCGTTATTTTGCATATTTCTTGCTTCTCTAATTATTATAATTAGCTGGTCAATAGCTATTATCTGGCATATTAATAACAAGATGAAAGAAAAAATGAAATATGGTGTTGGATCATATCCATAGTAAAAATAATCTGGGTTGCTGTTAACCCATAAATGAATTAAAAACCAGAAAACTACAATCCAAAATTGAAATTGGGAAAGAATCTTTTTACCATTGTTCTTAGAATTTGTAGATTCATTCCTAATCGTTATAAATATCATCCATACAACTAAATGCAAAAATTTAGGTACGGTAACATAGTCTGGTTCATAGATTAGACTCAAAATTTTATATATGAATAATGGCAAACTAAAAAAAGTGTTTCTAATCCAAACTAACCATATTGATTTTAATAGACTGATTATAAGAATTATAGTAAAAATTATTGCAAAAATTCTAACTAATTTATCTTTTTTAAAATTTAGAAGAAACTTAAAGAAAAAAATATAGAGTAGAGGCGCTGCAGTAACAAATATGATTGTAAACCAAAGAAATCGGTATGGGTGAAATAATGGAAGATAATCCAAGTATCGGTAAAAAGCATATATTCTCTCAGCATAAAGATTAAATACTGAAAGTGAGCAAAATTTATTGATCACAAAATATAGTAATTTATTATTAAATATTAACGCTGCAATTGTTTGTAAGAACAATATGATGATTCCTACTATGACGATAAAATGCTCTGAATAAGCTGTTCTTAGATTATTATTTTTCTCTTGTTTCATATTATCTTATATTTACATATTCATACTTTAATTTTTATTATTTTATAGTTTTTTACATTATTGCTTTGTTCCACCAGAAATAAATACAGGATTAGCAACTGCTGAATGTAAAGGAATAGTTGTGGAAGATTGTCTATAATCGAAGTTGTCTATAAAGGCATAAACTACAACTAAATAATCTAACCCATATAGTTCATTCTGTGCAATATGAACTGTTTCACTAAGTTCAGGTAATCCAGGGAAAGAAAAAGTTTCACTTCTTATAACTCTTGGTTTCCATGGAGGTCCATCATCTGGCCCTGAATCAGATTTTCCGTAAATCGTATAACCAACAACATACCCATCACTTTTAAGTGCAGGTTTTGCAAAAAGTGAGATAGCAATACCAGCAGGTGAAACTTCAGTCTTCCCTCCACTCATTATTCCACCAGCAGTAAATGTTCCCCAGCCTCCAGCATTAGAAGCTGTAATTCCTTTGTGTTCTTTTCCGCATCCTCTTAGAGACCTAATTAGCATATCATCTGATCCATCAAATCCAGGGATATTAACAAAAGTGCAGGAAGTTCCATAAACTGGTTCAAAACGAGACATTAGATAATATTCAAAGTTTGGAACTTCTCTTTCTTCTTTATCAGGTATAGTAAGAAGTCCACTTGAATCTGCAGCTATTAATGCAACAATATCTTCTACTCTATACCACCAGGCATCATGACAATCTGAATTACTTACACCAACTACAAAATTATTAGCATAGTCTTCGGAACCAGGAATAGCTGAATCATTATTCCATTTAAGAAAAGTATAGAATATATCGGTGTATAAATAATTATGCCATATCTCCCACATGCTTCCTTTGTGGCCAGCCAATCTGCAAACTGACTCATTAAACATTTCAACTCCTATTATTCCCAACCCATCATTGCTTTGATCATCATCACCAAAACTTCTTATGATACTTGGGATAGGATGAATATTCCAGGTGTAATTCCACTCATCTTTTGTAAGAGAAAAAGATGGATGAGCAATAATTGACCATCCCTTTGGTCCAATAGTCCTACCATGGTCTTTAGCACATGTTTCTGGAATTGCTCCTCTTATAAAATTCTTCTTATTTATACTTTGATTAGAATATCTAACCAAATGCTGTTCAATATCTGCAAATCCTCGATAATTAAGAATATCAGGAGCAGCAGAAGAACCTTCACAGCAGAAACAGGGCTCAGCATGAGGACATTCAATTGCTCCTGCTCCCCAACAAAGTGTAA
>JBPOJC010000011.1:0-22481 GCA_052034135.1 Caldisericota bacterium
TCATTTAATCTTTTTGCATTTCAGAGCGAAGGAGTTCCTTCAGTCGCAAAAATACAAATACGCTTCTTCAGGATGACGGATGGAGGGGCGTCATCCACGAAAACCTCACCACATTACATTCCCGAAACCCCACCACATTACATTCCCGAAATCTCACCACTGTCATCCCCGAAATCTTTTATCGGGGATCCAGACTATATTACTAAGCTTTCTGGATTCCCGCTTTCGCGGGAATGACGAGAAAAATCGCGGGAATGACCTTTACCCTGTCATTCTGAAAGTGCGTCTTTTTTGCACAAGTCCTTCAGAATCTCCTTTTTTAATGTCTTTTCAAATACTGAGTTCCTTCGTCGCTTACGCTCCTCAGGAAGACGGTGGCGAGAGTTCCTTCATCGATAGGAAAAACGTCCTCAGCAACGGCGGGAGACCCCCTCAGTCGCTAAACACGAATAAGTTCCTTCAGGGTGACGGAGGTTTGGAGTTCCTTCAGTTGCAAAAATACAGATACGCCCTCTCGTTTTAAATTTTCAAAGAATTCATTATTCTTCTATCAATTCATCTTTTGGAAAAGTAATTATAATATTTTTTACTAAAGGCTCCCAATCAACTTTTGAATCAAAGCTTTCCGCTATAAACCTTAAAGGAACAACCGTCCTACCAGGTGGAATTATAAAAGGAGGAACCTCCAATGTTGTCTCTTTGCCGTTTATATAAGCTATTTTGCTATTAATCTTTAATTCAATTTTCTTTTTGATTAGAGGGTGCTCCAATGTTATATCTATTTTCTTTATTTGAGCGTTCCAGTCTACTTTTGCTTGAAAGCTTTCCGCTATAAACCTTAAAGGAACGAAAGTCCGATCCTCTTCTATGAAAGGTGCTACATCTAAGTTTAAAACTTCTTCATTAACTAAAGCCTTCTTGCTCCCTATTGTGAGTTTTATAACAGTTTGCTTAACAGCTTCTCTTGTAATTGTTACATCAAGAACTCGTGAGTTTGATGCTTTGTCAATTGCTATAAATCTAAATAAGTTATTGCCAATCTTTAATTTTGCAATGTAACTGAATTTACCAGAAGAATCTAACTGTAGTATCTCACCATTTAATAGAAGAGTTGCGTCAGGCTCTGTCTCTCCATTAAATGTAATAAATTTATCAAAAGTTTTTTCTTGATAGCTGGAGAGCTTAATAATTGGGGGAGTACTATCTAATGTAAATTCATATATGGGGGGTTCTGGATCAATATTACCTGCTTCATCTCTTGCCCTTACTTCAAACTTATAGTTTCCGTCATATACGAGATTAAAATAACGGGAAGTTTCCTGACTGAACTGACTCCATGGTTCATCGTTTAACCTGTAAGAATAAAATAAAGATTTTGTGGCTGTTACATTGTCTGTTCCAGACCATTCAAAATAAACAGTTTTTTTATTGGTGAATCTATCAGGGTAAGAAGTAATAATAGTTTTAGGAGGTGTAACATCTCTTTCTTTTATTTCTACCTCTAATTCTCCACAATCAAAACTTATAGGATTTAATTGAGGATCATTAATTTGAATTTCTGTTAGCTTAATGGATGTTTTTCCTCTATTTAAGCCTTTAATGTTAAAATATAAAAGATCCCCTTCTCCGCTCACTCCGCCTACTCTTCCACTTCTAACAATTCCTATTTTTATTCCACCCTGAACTTTGCTTTTTAGGAAAATTGTCTCTTTTCCATCTGCATTAAGAAATGTTCCTTCTTTTATGTTTTCTGGATCAATACCAATTAATGTATCATTGTAAAGCAGTGTGAAAGATATTCCATAAATGTTTGCAGTTGAATTAACTTTGAGTGTTACATTGTAAGGAGCCTCATCTTTATAAAGATTTATCTGAGATGGCTCAAAATAAAGCTTTGAATAACCGCTTTGTATTTCTTCAGTACAAAAAGAAGAAGATTGTATATTGTAGTTACTGAGGGATTCAATTTTTGCTCCCTGGTAATAATAGGATAGAATCTCTTTGTATGTGGAGCCTTTTTTTGCCATAGCATATGCACCGTATTGTGATAGACCTATACCATGCCCCCAACCTCTTCCATAGATGTAAATATAATTTGGTGGTAAAGTATTTTCATTTTTTACGTTTTGCTCTTTAAAATACTTTATTATTGGCGGGGCAGGCATCTCATCTTTGATCGTATAAATTAAGAAATTAAACCATGTACTTTTTAGTGAAAATATGCTTTGTACATCATACCCGCTTAAAATTATTTCACTATCCTCACTTTTAATTGAAACTTTTTTAACACGTGGCGAGCATCCACATTCTTTGATTTCAATTGAGTTTAAAGACTTGATTTCTTTTATACCATTTTTTTTAAGATATGAATTTAATATATTTAAAAAATCAGTGATTTTATATGCTTTATACCATGTAAAATGTGGTGAAATTTCTTCACCAGGGGATAATACACCTCTTAAGTAAGGACGAGGACTTCCCTGCCAAACATTTTCATTATTTTCGGTTTGTCCACCACTTGAAGAATGGAATACTGCTTCAATAGGATATCCATTATAAGTAAGGATTAGACTATTAGTGTCTTTTATTGCTTTGTCAGTTGCAGGAGTTGTTCTTGCTCCAAGGTATACTTGGCAATGAGTAGTATCGCAAACATCATAAAAAGCACCACTTTTTCTTGAAGAAAGTAATCTTGAAAGAGCGAAAGTTCTTGCTGCAACTGCTTGTGCGCATAATGCTTCATAGCTCCAGGAAGATGGCATTTCAGATGGCACGACCCCTCTCAGATATTCTTCAATATCTAAGGAGTTTACAATTGAGAATTTTGCATCTTTCTGTTTATAAATTTCGAGCACTCCACTATAAGATCTCTCTTTATACAAAAATAAGCTATCATTAAGTTTGAGTGTAAAAACTTTTGTAGGTTTTTCTGAATAAGAGTAATCGCTTCTTAAAAATATTTTCTGGTCTAATTTAATACCTAAAGCATTAAAATTGGAAGGAAATGGTACAATTTCAACAGCTTGTAAAATATTTGATAGTATTTTTTTAATAAATTCAGCATCTTCTTTGGATGTTAAAGGACCTAATTCTATATTAAATAAGAAATTGTTAATAGGGTAAATAAAAATATTTAAGTCTGAATTCTGAATAATTGGAATGATTTGATCTTGTCCCAATTTTATCGCAGATAAAAGACTATTCGCCTCTTTTATTTTGAGAAGATAAGTTTCTTTTCCACTTTTTGTTCCGAATGAAACTATCGTCTCATCTTTAATTGGCAAGACAGACTCTCTACCATCAGGAAAAAGCAAGCAAACATCTTTATTGTTCTGAGAAATAGTAGCTGTGTCAAGATTTTCGGAAATAAGGACCCTTATTAAGAACTCAGAGTTTTGGATAGCTTTGGAATCAATAGGAATTAGAACAGAACCGAAAATAAAAGATATTATAATTAATAAAGATAAAAATTTTTTATTTATTATTTCTTCTACCCTCATAAACATTTAATTGAATTCTAAGATATCTTTCAAGGTCATAATCCACCACGATACCGATTATTTTTTCTTCAAATCTTTTCTTTACAAAAACTCGCTTAATCCCCTTTTCTCTAAAAATACTTTGAAGGTTTCTAATTGGTTCATCACTATATATTGTAAGATCAGGCGTGATTTGCTTTGCAACATCTTTTACTCTCAATGTGGTCCATTTATCTCTATCGATTTTAATTATATCATCAAGGCTTATATAATAATTTATTTCACCATTATTACTCAACACTGGATAAATTACGTGTAAATCTTTTGAGAAATATTCATTTATTGCCTCTTCTAAAGTTGTATCTTCAGGTATAGTTTTAAGTGTTGTGCTGCATATTTTAGATACAGGAGCATCGAGCCAGCTGCCCTCCTCCTTGATTCTATATTCACTCATTGCGGCAAGCTGAATCAAAAGGGGACCAATAATTAAAGCTAACCATAAACCTGAGACAATATCTTTTGTTGTGAACATTATAAATAATCCAGAAAATATAAGAAATAAACCAAAAGCAACTCCAATTCTTGAAGCTATGATTGTTGCCTTTTTAATATTTTTTGAATATAGCCATATTATTGCTCTTAAAACTCTTCCACCATCGAGCGGAAAACCAGGAATAAGGTTAAAGACTGCAAGGAAGATATTTATTATTCCAAGATTGAAAAATGTGAGGTTAAAAATTCCTTGAGGTATAAGATAGGAAATTCCTAAATAAACAAAGCCCAATATAACGCTCATCAGTGGTCCCGCTATAGCCATTGATAGCTCAACTTTGGGATTGTCTGGTTCACGCTCTATATTTGCTACTCCCCCAAAAAGGAATAGTGTAATGTTTCTTATTTCAATATTGTTTTTCTTTGCAACGTAAGAATGAGATAGTTCATGTAAGAGAAGAGAAGCAAAAAATATTACCGAGTAGATAAAGCTTGCTGCTAATTTGAGTCCAGTAGTACCGGCTATATTTAGAGTGCCTAAGTAAGAGTAAAACGTCCACATCACAAGAAGAAAAATTATTATCCAGCTATAGTTTATGTAAATATCAATCCCGAGAATTTTACCTATTTTAATATTCATCTTTTCTCCTTTTTAGATATAACTTTAGGAAACAAATTATAAGTAAATTATATGCCTTGATGTTCTGATTGGCAACAAAAATCTTGTTTTCAGTTAATAAATTTGGGAATTTTTAATAAGTATTTTCTTTGTCAATGGCATTTATCAAGTGTATCAGTCTTATAAACAAAAGAGGAGATCCTTCGGTCGTTGAGAAAACACTCTCTCAGAATGACGGACGGTGTTGGAGACCCTTCGATCACAAAGTAAAGATACGCTTCCTCAGGGTGACACACCCCAACAGTCATTCCGAAGTGCGGTATTTTCGCATATTTACTGAGGAATCACAGCATTTTTCGTCATTTCCAAGTGTATCTATTGGTAATCCAGTAAAGTAATTTGTCATCCTCGAGTTCAATTATTAAGGGATCTATTTTTAATTCTAGATTCCAATTTTCATGGGAATGACCATAATGAGGAAAGTTTCCTTCGGAAATCCAGTGCTTTTTAATGTTTTTTCATTTAAGAATGACCAAATAGATAATTTTCCTCCTCTTTATATTATGGAGGATTTTATATATTTTTGTAAAGAGGTTTAAAATTGGTTAGAATTTGGTTTATTATTTTTCTTGACATTGGATTGTTTAATCTTATATATAAAGAAAAGTATTTGCTTTATGAAAAATTTGTATGATTTTATAAGTAAAGACCAATCTCTTTTGAAAAGGAGAGGTAGAAGATGTTAAAGAGTAAGTTGTTTAGGATTATTATTGTATTAATGTTTCTATTTTCAGTTTTAGTTCCTTTCAATGGTGAACTTTTTGCGCAAAATGGAAAATATGTGCTTGTCTATGAGAGTAGGCCCGAAGCTATTGAAAGTTATATTAAATCTGGGTTTGATGTAATAGAAGTTTACGAAAGTTTCTTTTATGCAAATATAACTCAGGAACAGGAACAACTTCTTATTGAGAGAAATATCTCTTATACAGAACTTAAAGATGTAGGGATAATTAAATATGCAGGGTACACGTTTATATCCGATGGTGCAAAGAATATGATATATCCTCCTGAAATTGAACATAAACTTGGTACAATACCCAAAGAATATTATTCTATATTTTTATTGCAATTTATTGGTCCAGTAAAACAGGAATGGAAATATGAATTGGAAAGCATGGATGTAAAGTTTTATTTTTCTGTTCCATCATTTGCATTTCTAATTAAAACAAAAGGTAATAATCTTTCAGCTATAAAAGAAAAAAGATTTGTAAGAACTGCTGGCTATATACCACCATTTCTTAAAGTAAATAAAGATATTTTAGACAATTTACAGGAATTTAATGACATTAATATTGCAGCCACAAAAGAACTTGATTTAGATAAATTTGTTAGCTCAATAGGTTTTTCGAAAAGTGCAGTTTCATATTCAGTTGTAGGTGAATATAGCTTTTTAACAGTTAATAAATTGCCTGCCTCTAAGCTTGCCAATGTATATAATAATCCTGATGTTTTATCCGTCACAAAGGTTGAACCAGTTAAAATCTTTAATGCCGAAGCAGCTCAAGTTGTTAATATAAGAGATGAACATGATTTTAATAATGTTAATGGACTGGACGGGACTGATGAAATAGTTGCAGTAGCGGATACAGGATTATGCAATGGAGATCCCTCTACACTCCATCCAGGACTTCCTTATTCTAAAATTGTAGCAACACATTTTTATCCTGGGATAGCAGGAAATACTGATTGGGCTGATAATAGTACAAGCCATGGAACTCATGTTAGTGGAACAATACTTGGAACAGGGGCTGGTAATGGAGCAGGCGGAAGATTTAAAGGTATGGCTCCCGGGGCACAATTAGTCATGCAAAGTTTAAAAGTTCCAGGTAACCCCAACGCCTTAGCTTTTCCTTCTTATGATATATTATTTGGCGATGCCTATGAAGATGGTGCAAGAATCCACAATGACAGCTGGGGTGGAGGTCCGGTAGGTGGATATTCTACAAGCTCTCAACTCATAGATGCTTATTTATGGGAAAATAAAGATTTTATTGCAGTTTTTGCTGCTGGTAACAATGCTTCTAATATTACGACTCAGGGAACAGCAAAAAATGTAGTTACTGTTGGAGCTTCACGGAATAATAAAGGAGGTGCATATTATGACCCTCTAACTATGGCCTCTTTTTCATGTAAAGGCCCTATTCATGACAGAAGAATAAAGCCAGATGTTGTAGCTCCAGGTCAATATTTGAAATCTACTTTTAAAGATGGAGGATATAAGGAAATGTCTGGTACGAGTATGGCTACTCCTGTAGTAGCTGGCTCTCTTGCATTAATAAGAGAATATTACCGCACAAAAGCTATTCCATCTGTTGCTAAACCACCATCAGCTTTATTAAAAGCTACGTTAATTAATGGTTGCTTTTATGAAAATTTGCGTGACCATAACGGTAATACATTGTATTTAGGTAATTTTACTTCAGGATGGGGAAGAATCGATGTTAAAGAATCTCTTTATCCTGAAGAAGGTAAATTGAAATTTTATAATGAGACAGCAGGATTATTAACAGGTAATAAAAAAGAGTATTATTTGGATTCTTATACTGATTTTGTTCCTTTAAAAGCAACTCTTGTTTGGACTGATCCTCCAGGAGCACCTAAACAATCAAATGACCCAACTAAAGATCTTGTAAATGATTTAGACCTTAAAATTATTGGTCCTGGGAATATTGAATATCACGGAAATAAGTTTAAGTCAAATGCAAATTATTCGATGGTAAATCCAATTGATTATGATGCAATAAATAACGTTGAAGGAATAAATATTGATTCTCCTTCTACTGGTTCATATAAAATAGAAGTAATCGGTAAAAATGTACCTGAAGGACCACAACCATTCGCTTTAGTAATTTCAGGTGCTGTGGTTGAAGGAGAGCCACCTCCACCACCAGTTCTACCTGAAATTGAGCTTAAGGTCATACCAGGAACAAGAACTGTAATTAAAGGTCAACAGACTTCATATACTGCAAGAGTTGTTTCAAAAGGCGGTGCATCAGGAGCTGTTAATATTAGTTTAAGTTTTGGTATCGGATCTCCTTCTTCAGTTGGAATTACATATACAATTACACCAAATCCAGTTAATCTTCCAGCTGGGGGTAGTGCAGAAGCTTTAATTGTAATGAATACATCTCAAATTACTCCAAATGGTGATTATGGTATAGATGTCAATGCAACTTCTGCTCAATATCCTTCTTCTAATCCTGTTGATATTGTTCTTAAAGTTATTGAAGAGCCTTACTTTGATATGAGCTTTAATCCAGCAGTTGCAAGTATTAATCAAGGGGATAGCATAGTTTACAATATAAATATATTACCAAGATTTGGTTTTAGCCAGGATGTAGAATTTGTACTTGATCAAGTTCTTGGTATTCCGCCGAACTCCACATTCAAAATATTCCCTAACCCAACTTCACAAAGACTAAATTATAAATCTCAGATAACGATTGAAACAACAGAAGATACACCTGTTGGTGATTATGAAATTTCTATTATGGCCAAAAATATTGATCCTCTAAATTTAAGAGATTTAACTGTTATAAAATCTTTTAAGCTTGAAGTTAGATTAAGGCCAAAAATTTATAAGGTTGAAACTTACATTAAATCTTTTCCAGAAGCTGTCCAGGAGGATGAAGAGGTAAAATATAGAATTCAAATTAAAAATATCGGCAATGAACCTTTAGTAAATAATACAATTATATTTGATCTTGACCCTAATCTTGAATTTTTATTCTCAGAGCCTGCTGGTAATTTTTCTGATGGTAAGTTATATATAAATTCTTACAATATGAATCCTGGCGATTGTTATCCAGGGAGAAATTGTAATCTTATTGATTGGAAAGGTTTAAGCGATCAGGATACTGATTATCTCATAATAAAGGCAAGAGTTAAGCGATTTGCCATTCCTCCAAAAGAAGGACAATTAATTGTAAGTAAACTTACATTTCAATCTGACCCATATCTTACTTCTACTTTTACCGTTGAAACTACATTACGCGGTAGAGAAGGAGGAGAATACCCAATCTATTTAAAGGTTTATCTTGCAAATCTTGATCCAGATGGAGCAATACCTCAAGGGAAAGAACTAATAGTTAAATTTAAAATTGATGGCGGTACTGGAAGGTATCTTTATTCATGGGATTGGAACGATGGTGAAATTATAAGAGACCATGAAGCGGGAACGGAAGAAATAACCTTGAAACATACATATGATAAAGCTGGAACGTACCGAATAAGGATTGATGTAAAAGATTCTAAAGGTAAACATAAAAAAGGAGAAATTGTTGTAAAGGTTAAATAAATAATAAGATAATTAATGAATTAAATTTTTTATTCTTAAAAATTTTTGAAACAATAATCATAGATAAATGTATTATATTTATAGTAGATAAATAAAGTTTGTTAATTAAAGTAAATTGTGCAGGAGGGTTTATTAATGACAAAAATTTGCTCAAGGCTAATTGGGATATTTGTTATTTTTATGTTATCTATAAATATATTACCAATTAGCACAAAAGTATTTTCTTTAGAAAAAGCTGTTCCAGAAAATGCATATTTTAAACCACTTGAAAAGGAAGTTTACAATCAATATTATTTCTGGTTTAAAAATGTATCCGGAAAGTCTACAAAACTTCAGGCTAAAATTGTAGAAAAAAATTTTCCAGGTGGACCAAATGACAAGAATTGGTTTACTCAATTTTGTTATTCAAATATTTGTTTTTTAGATGAAGGCGAATCACAAAATATTCTCAAACCAGGCGAGCGTGAAACTATGCATGTATCAATAAGACCTTTCAGCGGAGCAGCGATTGGGGAAAAGGCTTGTGTTGTTTTAGAAGTTTGGCCGGCAGTGAACCCTAATCTTAAGGAAAGGATTGAGTTTTACGGTATAACCGTAGAGAAGAAATTAGTTACGCTTATTATTGGTAACAAAACCGCAAAAGTAAACAATAAAAATACCGTAATGGATGTAGCTCCCTTTATAGATAAAGCTTCAAATAGAACGCTTGTTCCTTTGAGATTTATAGGAGAAGCACTTGGAGCTTCAATTGATTGGGATAACAAAGAAAGAAAAGCAATTTATAAACTCGGTGACGAAACATTATATTTCTGGGTTGGCAAAAAAGAAGCACAGATAATTATAGGAAAGAATTACTCAAAAAAGATTTCTCTTGATGTAGCACCAATTATAGTAAATAGTAGAACATTTGTTCCTGTTAGATATGTATCTGAATTGCTTGGTGCTAAAGTAGATTGGGATGGAAAGACGCAAACAATTACAATTTTGTTCCCACCACCCAGTGAAGAGTAGGTGAACGTTATGATGAGATTTAATAAATTTTTATCAGTTTTTTTGATATCTTTTTTAATAATATCAGGTTGCTTAACTTCGTTTAAGGTAGATTTTGCTACAGCATCTGAAGAGGATAATATAAAGATTTTTGGTAGTGGCCTAAAAAAAGGAGTTTTTTTCGGTCCAACATACTTAAATGTTGATCAACAAAGAGTATATATAGCGGATACTTTGAATAATAGAATACAAGCTTTTATAAGAGGAAATGTTTTTCAGCTTGCATTCGGTGGTTTTGGGCAAAATGAAAGAGAATTTGATAGAGTTGGTGGAATTTGCGCAACTAATGGAACTATATATGTTGCAGATTCAGGAAATGCAAGAATTCAGATTTTTGATACAAAAGCGAATTATATAGGGCAATTTGGTAGTTTTGGCGAAGAAGAAGGATTTTTGCGGTTTCCTACTGATATTGCTACTGATGGTAGTAAATTATTTATTACCGATACTGGCAACAACCGCATCCAGATTTTCGATCTCACTGGTAAATTCATTTCAAGTTTTGGAAATAAGGGTAAAGGCAATGGGGAATTTTCTTCTCCTCTTGGAATTGAGGTATCCGAGGGGAAAATATTTGTCTCCGATACTGGCAACAACCGCATCCAGATTTTCGATCTCACTGGTAAATTCATTTCAAGTTTTGGCTTAAAGGGAACCGAAGAGAAAGATTTTGCATCCCCCAAAGGAATAACAATTTATAATGGTGAACTTTTTGTTGCAGATTCAGGCAATAAAAAAGTAGAAGTTTTTTCTACTTCCGGTGTTTTTAAGAGAGCAATTAAAGATGAAAAATTATCTCATCCTTACGGGGTAGCTGTATTAGATGAGAAATTGCTTGTATCAGATTATGAAACTGGAAGAATTTTATCCTTTGAACTTAACGGTAAATTTTATGACTATTTTGGTTCTTCCTTAGATTTAAACGGTAGGTTTGTTAAACCTATTGCAGTTACTGCATCAACCGAGAAAATATATGTAGTTGATGAATATTTAAAGTGTGTCCAAGTTTTTGATGAAAATGGTAAATTCGTGAAATTAATTGGAAGTAATAAAGGTGAAATAGAGTTTGTCGAACCTTGTGAAATTAGTTTTAGCGATGAAAAACTCTACGTTTTGGATAAAGGAGCTTCTAAAGTAGTAATTTTCTCTTCAGATGGTGATTATATTGAAAGTTTTGGGAAGTATGGTTCTCAAGATGGAGAGCTTATATCTCCGAGCGATTTGTATGTATATAATGATAAGATTTATATAACAGACACCGGCAATTCGAGGATTTCTGTATTCGATCTAAAAGGGAAATTTTTAAGCAAGTTTGGTAGTTTTGGTTTTAAAGATGGACAATTTTATTTAGTAAAAGGAATAGGTGTTTTTTCGAATAAAATTTATGTTTCTGACCTTGGAAACTCCAGAATACAGATATTTGATTTAGAAGGTAACTTTTTAGGAAAATTTGGAAAAAAAGGTTCTGAAATTGGAAGTTTTTATGGACCAAGCGGACTTTATGTTGATTTGTCTGGAAAAGTTTATGTTGCTGATACACTTAATAATAGAATTCAAATAGTTGATACTTTAACAAACAAGAGTAATGTTTATGGTTCATTCGGTTCAATATTTAATATTGAATCAAATATTGCAAAAGGAGAAGCTGATTTTGATTATTCTCTTCTTCCAGGGAGTTTTTTATTTCCATCTGATGTTACTTGCTTTAGAAACTACTTAGTTGTAGTTGATACATATAATTTGAGAGTTCAATTAATACCGTTTTCTTTGGTGTTCGGAAATGATATATTGCGAATAACTCCTTCTTATCTTGATTTTGGCTCAATAAGCAAAGGAAGCTCGTTGGAGAGAAGTTTCTTTATAAATAATGAGGGTGGAAATATATTAGTTGGTAATATTAGCTCTAATAATGCATCAGTTAAAGTCGAGCCTGAGAGATTCAGTGCCGCTCAACAAGAGGTTAAAGTTAAAATTATAACAGATAATCTTCAAGAGGGTATGGATTACCAGGCTAAGATAATTGTAAAATTAGATTCAGGACAAACTAAAGAAGTTGATATCATATTTAGAGTTGATTCTGCACCTGATTTTTATACTGAAATTCCACCAATTTTTATAGCCTCTGCCGATGATGATTTTGGAATTCCCATAAAGGTCACCCCTCAAAATGGTTTTACAGGAATTGTAACTTTCGTTGCCTTAGGTTTACCTAAAAACACTACTCCTACTTTTGTGCCTGCATCCGTAAATCTACCTGAAAACGATACAGTTATGCTTAAACTTACTCCATCCTCAAAGTATGTAGAAGCTGGTATTTATAATATCGAGATTGAAGCTCGTGCTGCAAGGGGCAATAATGCCCACAGAGCTTCTTCTATATTTGTTTACAAGCAAAAACTTGAATTAGTTCCCCATACTGTTCTTGGCGAGCTTTTTACAGCTATATGGTGTACAAATTGTGTTCATTCACACAGTGCAATGGATAGACTATACGAGGAACTTGGTAAAGAAAGGGTTGTATTTATTGAATATTATGTAGACTCAACAGACGATCATCCTTCTCCAAGACTCTCATGGGTAGAAAGCGAGCAGAGAATGAAGTGGTATCAATCTGACAAGGGCTTACCTACAATATATTTTGATGGGACTGATTACATAAAAGGAGTTCCAACTGGCTTAGCTGATAGTAGCGATGAAGGTAAGGCTAAAGCAATGTACGATAGTTATTCTAAAAAGATACAGGAAAAGCTTAAAGAGCCTTCTCTTGTTAATATTTCTTTAAAAAGCTCATTTGACTCTGCTAAAAAAGTTGGCAGAGCTTCTGCAACCGTTACAGCTTTAGATAATATTCCGTATAAAGATCCTCGAATTTATTTTGCATTAACTGAAAGTAATATCCCCTTTGTAGCTATAAATGGTGATAAATTTCATTACTTTGTCTTAAGGGATTTCATCACTCCTAAAAATGATGATTTAAATGATTATCTCGGCACACCTATGAAACTTTCTACTGGAGAAACGTTCGGCAAAAAGGGCGATACTTTTGATATAAATGTAGAATACAAACTGAAAGATATTTACAATCTTACAAATGTTTCATTGATTGTATTTGTTCAAGATAATATCACTAAAAAAGTCCTTCAAACGATGGAGTTTCCTGTAAAAGTAATAAATATTAAAAATTTTGAGTTTATATCTGATGGAAATCTTTTCCAGAAGAGAGTAAAAGGTGAGGAATCAACAATTTCTACTTATATTATAAATAATGGAACTCTTGATGATGTTTATAATGTCTCGGTTCTTAATAAATCTGCAGATAAATGGTTATACAAAATTTACGTCGATGGAAAAGAGTTTACCCCCGGAGATGATGGAGGAGTAAAAATAAGTTCTTCAAAATATGTAAAATTGGAAATTAGAACTCAGATTCCACAAAACGTTGAAATTAACTCAACTCAAGATTTTGTGATAAATGTTTCTTCTAAATCAACAGCATTTGAAAAATCACTTCATGCAAAGATAACTGTAATTGAGGATAAACCACCAGATTTCAATTTCTCCTCAAAAGGGGAAGAATTTGAGATAATGGCTGGTGAGCCTTTAAATATTGAATTTAGTGTTCTACCTAATCCTAATTTTTCGGAAGAAATCTCTCTTAATTTATTAAATCCTCCAAAAGAACTTGAATCTTATTCTTTTGAACCCCAGAAAGGCAAAGCTCCATTTGACTCAGTACTTACTTTGATATTTAGTGCAGATACCCCTGACAAGAAATTTTCTTTAGAGGTTTCAGCGGAAGGAGGCGACGTAAAGCATTCACAAATTCTTATTGTTCAGGTTTTACGTAATCCTGATGCAGTTCCACCAGTACTTGATATAACATTTCCGCCCGATAATTACCTCACAAATAAGCCTCAAATAACTTTATTAGGCATGACTGATTCAACCGCTGTTTTATCTGTTAATGGAAAAGAAGTTACTGTTGAATCAAATGGTAGTTTTTCTGTAACAATTGATTTGATTGAGGGAGAAAATGTTATATCAGTGACTGCGAAGAACAGGAAAGAACTTGAAACAACTGTTAATAAAATTGTTATACTCGATACAATTCCACCTATATTAGAATTAGACGAAGTTCCATCTGAAGTTTATAGTGACAAAATAATAATCACTGGAAGAACTGAACCATCTGCAGTAGTAAGAATAGGAGAATCAGATATTGAACTTAATATTAATGGTGAATTTTCAAAAGAATTAACTTTAACAAAAGGATTGAATTATATAGAGGTAGTAGCTATAGATAAAGCAACAAATGAGACGAGAATAGAATTAAATATCTACTATGCTACTTTGATAAAGCTAAAAATTGGCTCTACTACAGTTTATATAAACGATGAAGAGAAAACTATCGAAGCCCCTCCTTATATTAAAAATGGTAGAACAATGGTTCCTATAAGAATTATATCTGAGGCGTTGGGTGCAGATGTAGACTGGAACGCAAGCATTAAAGAAATCACAATTAAGAAAGACATTAAAGTTATAAGGATGCAGATTGGCTCTAAAGAAGTTTACATAAAAGAAGAAGGCCAAATAGGCGAAGAAAAATATATACTTGAAGCATCACCAGAGATTGTCAATGGAAGGACATTTGTTCCAATAAGATTTATTGCAGAAACTTTTGGCGCAGAAGTAAACTGGGTAGAAGAAACAAAAGAGATAATTATAAAGAGTTAATAAATAATACCCTCTTCTGTAATAAAAGCAGTTATTAGCTCTCTCGGAGTCACATCGAAAGCTGGGTTCAAAGCTTCGACCTCCGCGGGAGCTAATTTTATTCCATATATTTCTTTTAATTCTTTTTGATCTCTATATTCTATAGGTATATTTGCACCTGAACTTATAGATTGATCAAATGTATCTTTTGGAGCTGCAACATAGAAAGGAATGTTATGTGCTTTTGCAAGGAGAGCTATTTGATAAGTTCCAATTTTATTTGCTGTGTCTCCATTTTTAGCGATTCTATCAGCTCCTACTATAACTTTATTTATTTTTTTCTCTTTCATTAAGTAGCCAACTGCACTGTCAACGATTAACGTTGCAGGTATTTTGTTTTTTACTAATTCAAATGATGTAAGTCTTGATCCTTGAAGAAGCGGCCTTGTTTCTGTGAAATATATTTTTATATTCTTTTTTTCTTTGTAAGCATATTTAATAATTCCAAGAGCAGTGCCATATCCCAAAACTGCAAGTGTTCCAGTATTACAATGAGTGAGAATTGAATCATTTTCGTCTATTAGATATAAGCCATGTTTTGAAATATTTTGTGATTCCATTATAAGTTTTTCTTTATAATTCCCTGCTTCTTTTACTAAAATCTCACTGATTTCTCTCATATTTTTCTCATCTTTAATTTTTTTAAGCATATTCATAGTATTATCTACTGTATTTGGAAGATTAACAGCAGTTGGTCTGGCATTCCTTATTTTTAGTGAATAGTTTTCTAAATCTGAGAAATCATTGCAATTTAAAGATGCAAAGTAAAGTCCGTAAATACCAGCTAAGCCAAGTAATGGTGCTCCTCTAATTGAGAGCTCCTTTATTGCTTTTATAAGTCCATAAGGCTCTGTTATTTCTAAGTAAATTTCATTGAAAGGTAATTCTTTTTGATCGAGAATTAATAATTTACCATCTTTAAAATCTATTGGTTTTACAGCTTCTTCTAAATTGTTATTCATTCCAACCCTCTTTCCCTATTAATGGTACAAATCTTACATAGTCTAAGGTTTTCTCTTGAATGCCATGATTGGTTTTGATAATTTTTACAAGGTTTTGCATGTATCTATCTCCAACGGGTATGACCATTATACCATGATCAGTGCTTAGTTGTGAGATTAGGCTTTCAGGTATTTTAGGAGCAGAAGCAGAAACAATAATCCTATCGAAGGGTGCATATTCTGGTAAACCTAAAGTTCCATCTCCTACAAATATCTTAAAATCTTTGAAGTTTAATTTAAGCATATTTTTCGTAGCGATTAATGCAAGTTTTTCGAGCCTTTCTATCGAAAAAACTTTAAGTCCAAGGAATAGAAGAATTGCAGTTTGATATCCTGAGCCAGTTCCTATCTCTAAGCATTTAAGTCCTTTACGAGGCTCTAATTCAGAAACCATTAAAGCTGTAATAAATGGTTGTGAAATGGTTTGACCAAAGCCTATTTCAATTGGTCCATCAAAATAAGCAAATTCTCTCAAATTTTCTGGAATAAATTCTTCTCTTGGAATTTTCCTAAAAGCTTCAATCACAGATTTGTCCTTTATTCCTCTTTTTATGAGTTGATTTAAAACCATTTCCTCTCTTTGTTTTTGAAAGTCACAATTCATTTTTTATTAATAATCTTTCTTCAATTTTTTCTATTATTTTTCTTTTCAATACATCCATATTTTCTAAAGTTTTAGCCGATACAAATAAACCATCTTCTAAGTTTCTAAAGGTAACGTTTTTACTCAATTTATCGATTTTATTATAAACAATTATTGTCTCTATGGAGGAGGCACCTAAATCATTTAGAGTGTCTTTCACGGTTTTAAGCTCTGCGGCAAAGTTTGGGTCGCTTATATCAACAACTATTATGATAAGATCAGATGATTTTATTTCTTCAAGAGTGCTTTTAAAGGATTCTATTAATTCATGTGGAAGCTTTCTTATAAATCCTACAGTATCCACAAATAGTACTTCACCAACTTCTTTTGAAATAAAACCTTTCCTAATTCTTGTATCAAGAGTATGAAATAATAGGTCATCTGTTGGAAGATTTTCTTTTGTTAAAGCATTAAAAAGTGTCGATTTTCCTGCATTTGTATAACCAACAATTGATATTATAAATTTATCTGAAATTATTCTTCTTTCTCTTTTTAAGTTTCTCTGTTTCTCTATTTTTTTGAGATGCTTTTCAAGTTTTCGTATTCTTTCAAATACATCTCTTCTTCTCATTTCGATAGATCTTTCGCCAGGCCCTTTTGTTCCAACTATACCAACTTGTTGATCAAGGGAAGCAGATTGATCAACAAGTTCTGGGAGTCGCTTTTTAAGTTGAGCAAGTTCTACCTGTATTTTTCCTTCATGTGTCAAGGCTCTTCTTGCGAAAATGTCCAGGATTACTCTTGGTCTATCTAATATTTCTTTTTGTAATGCTTTTGAAAGATTTCTTATTTGCGTAAAAGACAGTTCTTCATCAAATACAATTGTGTCAACGCCCAAACTATTAGCAATGCCCTTTAATTCTTCTAACTTTCCTTTTCCAATAAAGTACGCGGGATTAATTTTTCTTAAATTTAGTCTCATTGTATAGACTACTTCTATTTGCAATGTTTCTAATAATAACTCTAATTCTGAAATTGTTTGTGGAGAGTTTTTTTCGCCTATTATGATAGCTTTTTTCATAGCGTAAAAGGTATTATCTTGAAGTATTTAATTTTAATATTTCCTCCGCATGTTTAAGAGAAGTATCATTTAAGTAATCCCCCCCTATCATTCTTGATATTTCAGTAATTCGCTCTTTTCCTGTCACTTTACTTATTTTAACGCTTGTGTCGTTTGAATTAGTTTCTTTCCATACTGTAAAGTGGTTATCTGCTTTGGATGCTATTTGATGGAGATGAGTGATACAGATAACCTGTTTATTTTCTGATATCTCATATAATTTTTCTCCAACTTTATCTCCAACTATACCTCCAATACCAGCATCTATTTCATCAAATATTAAAGTTGGTGTTTGGTCCACTTCCCTTAAAATTGTCTTTATTGCAAGCATAATTCTTGAGAGCTCTCCTCCAGAAGCGATACTTGTTAGAGGGAGAAGTGGCTGCCCAGGATTTGTTGATAGAAGAAACTCCACTCTCTCCAAGCCATTTTCAAATAATTTAAAATATTTCTCACCTATTTTTATACAATTTAGTGAATCTTCTTCTGCTTCCTCTCTTTTAAAGCTAACAGAGAATTTAGCTTTATCTAAGGAAAGGTCAGAAAGTTCTTTCTGAATTTTGCTTTCAAATATTTCTTTTAAAGACTCTCTTTTTGAACTTAGACTGAGTAAAATTTCTGTAAGTTCTTCAGTTGTTTTATTTAAATTATCTTTTAATTCATCACAACTATTTTCAATGTTTGATAAATATTCCAATCTTTTTTTCATATTGTCTTTGGATTCCAAAACTTTTTCAATCGTTTCTCCATACTTCTTTTTCAAATTGCTAATTGTGTCCAACCTATCAACTAATTCACCCAATCTTTTTTCATCGTACAGGCTTATAAGCTTTTGAACCTCATTTAATATATCTCTATTTGTTTCTTTAAGTACCGCATAGCAATCCTCAAGAGAATTATTAATGCTACTTAAAGTGGAGGAATAGTTTATTATTCCGTTCATAATATTTATAGTCTTTTCTAATTCATAAATTATACCTATATTTTCCTGTTCTCCCCCAGATAATATTGAGTTTAAACTATTTAAGGCTTCTATAATTTTTTGTGCATTTGAGAGAAGTTCTCTTTCTTCTTTTAAAGATTTCTCCTCACCAACTTTTAGGTTTGCTTCTTCTATTTCATTTATCTGAAACTTTAAGAAGTCAATTTCTCTTGCTCGCTCTCTTTTCTCCGATTCAATTTCTATTATTGCTTTTTTTAAGTTTATATATTTTCCCTTAAGTTCTTTTACTTTTTCTATTAAGGGCAAAAGCTCTTCCTTAAAATAATAATCGAAAAATTGAAGTTGTTTTTTACTTGAAAAAAGTTCCTCCGTACCATTTTGACCATGAATTGCTATTAGTTTGTTACAGGCCTCCCTATAATTCTTCTGTGGGACAAAAAGACCATTTATTAATGTTCTACTTTTCCCCCCTTCAGTTATCGTTCTTTCAAAGATAAAATCTTCGGAATCGTCTGAAAATACAAGTTGAACAAGAGGGCCATTCTTTGGGTCTCTAAAAATTAAGTCTTTATCTAAATTTTCACCAAGGCAAAATTTAATAGCATTTATGATTAATGTTTTTCCAGCTCCTGTTTCACCGGTAAAAACATTTAATCCTTTTCCTAACTCTATACTTACATCTCTCGCAATCGCGAAATTTTTGATTTTTATTATTTCAAGCATTTCCTTTTTTAACTTAAAGTCCCCATTGAAATTTTTTATTTAAAACATCATAAAAATTCTTTTTATTTAAAATTGCAATTTTTAGGGGTTTTGATGAAACATTTATTTTTATACTATCCATATCCAATAACATTGTTTCAGTCATGCCATCATTTATAAGTCTTGTTTTCTCTCCTTTTGTTGATATTAAAACCGTCAAACTTTCATCTTCTGGTAAAATTATACTTCTATTTGCAAGCTTATGTGAGCAAAGAGGAGTTATCATATAAACTTTACATTTAGGATCTATTACGGGTCCTCCTGCTGCAAGAGAATAAGCAGTTGAGCCAGTTGAAGTAGAAATAATTATTCCATCTCCTCTATTTGTTGCAACTCTGTTATCATTTATAAAAACAGAAGTTTGAATTATTTTTTCTGAAGGGTCTCTCTGAATAACAAAGTCATTTATTGCAATATCTGAGAGTATTTCTTTGCCCTCTCTTAGAAGAGTGCCTTTTAATATTGTTCTTTCCTCTATTTTATACTTTTCTTCCAAAATTTTATCTATTGAAGAGAGTATTTCCTCTTCTTCTACATTTGTAAGAAATCCAATATAACCCAAGTTTACTCCTAAAACTGGAATGTCGTTTTTAACTGCATAGTGTGAAGCCCTTAAAAATGTTCCATCTCCTCCAAGGCTAATGAGTATTTCTGGAGTAGTTTCTTTATTTTCAAAATCAATTATTGGCAGCTCAGGGAAGATATCCTCTAAATCTTTGGTTATGAATACCTCTGCTTTATTAGACTCTAAAAATGAAATAATACTTTTCGATGTTTTTATTATATTATCAAGTCTTTTTCTGAAAAATATTCCAACTTTCATTTACCACTTCCTCAATTATAGATTTATTCATATATGGTGGTTCTCTCTTTAAATGAATAAGATACTCAATATTGCCTTTTGCTCCTTTTATAGGAGAAAACGTTAAACCTTTTGGTGGAAGGTCAATTTTATAAAAAAAATCAAATTTTTCATTAATCATATCTATTATATATTCTTTATTTCTAATTATTCCATTTTTACCAACAAAACCTTTTCCAACTTCAAATTGAGGTTTTAGGAGTATTATAACTTCTAAGTTCTCACTACCAAGTTCTTTTATCTGCGGGATTATTTTCTCAACTGATATAAACGATACATCAATTGTAACAAGATTTATCAATTCTGGTATATCTTTATTTGTTAAATATCTTGCATTTATCCCTTCCAATAAAATTACTCTGCTATCATTTCTTAGCTTTATATCTAATTGACCCACTCCTACATCAATTGCATATACTTTTTGAGCACCTCTTTTTAAAAGTACTTCTGTGAAACCACCAGTTGAAGAGCCAATATCAGCACAAATTTTACCTTCTACATTAATATTAAAGTAGTCTAAAGCTTTTAAAAGCTTATATGCTCCTCTGCTAACAAATCTTTCGCTCTTCTCTATTGTTAATTTTGAATCAACAGGAACAACGATAGAAGGTTTTACTATTTTTACTCCATTTACTTTTACTTCTCCAGAAAGAATTAAGATTTGTGCTTCAGTTCTACTTTTGACAAGTTTGTTTTCAAATAGAAGTTGATCTAATCTTACTTTTTTCACTTATTATTGTATTTGCTATGTTTTCTTTTGTTAACCCTGAGTACTCTAAGATTTTTTTTCTTTTTAAAGGAGGCGAGAACCCTTCTTTTAAGCCAAATGTTAAAACTTTTACATTTTTAATTTTCTCATTATTGAGGAAGGCTATAATTTTCTCTCCAAAGCCTCCTTCCAATACCCCATCTTCCAAAGTTATAAGAAACTTTGTTTTTATTACTTCTTCTTTTATGGTTTCAGAATCAAGTGGTTTTGCGAAACGAGCATCGATCAATGTAGCAGTTAAACCATTTTCTTCTAATATTTTAGAAGTCTCTAAAGCTACATTTATCAAATTGCCTAAAGCTATGATTGTACAATCCATCCCCCTTTTTAGGACAATGCTTTTCCCCAGTTCTATTGGCTCTAAATATGAGTGAGTTGGTGCAATATCTTTTGGGAACCTAATGAATATTGGACATTTTGCATTATTAAGACTCCATTTAAACATTTTTTCGAGTTCAGATGCACTCGAGGGAGCCATAATTATATTGTTTGGTATAGGATTTAAGAAAGATATATCAAAGCTTCCTTGATGTGTGGGACCATCATCAGAAACAGCTCCTGCTCTATCAACTATAAATATTACCGGCTCTTTCAAAATACAACAATCATGAATAACCTGGTCATAAGCACGCTGGAGGAAAGTTGAATAAATTCCAACTATTGGCTTCATGCCTTTGTGAGCAAGAGAGGCTCCAAAAGTTACAGCGTATTGCTCGGCTATTCCTACATCAAAAAATCTATCAGGGAAGCTGTTTGCAAATTTGTTCATATATAAGCCTTCGCACATAGCGGCTGTTATTGCTACTATTTTTTTATCTTTTTCACCCTCTCTTTTAAGAATGTTGCCAAAAACTTCAGAGAAAGACTTTTCATTTTGCTCAACGGTCTTGCACTTATTATTCTCAATTACAAACGGCGGGGAACTATGAAACTTAACAGGATTATTTTCTACATAAGTAAAACCCTTTCCTTTTTTTGTTAATGCGTGAATTAAGACAGGTTTTTTGTACTTTTTTGCTCTCTCTAAAAGAGTGCAAACTTCTAAAATATCATGACCATCTGCAGGACCTAAATATACAAAACCCAATTCTTCGAAAATCATTTCAGGGAAGACAATTTGCTTTATTGCTGCTTTAGTTTTTTCTGTTAATAAAAGAACAATTTTACCAAGGGTATTATATTTTTTTAATGAAGACTTGTATTTTTCGCTTAAACTCATATATAAGGGGCTACTTCTAACTTTAGAAAGATGCTTTGATAAAGATCCAACATTTTTTGATATAGACATTTCGTTATCATTTAATATAACGATGACATTCAAATTTTCGTGACCGATGTTATTTAGTGCCTCGAATGCTTCTCCTCCAGTTAAAGCTCCATCTCCTACAATTGATATTGTGTAAGAATCATCTTTCATTAGTTTCTTTGCAACAGAAAAGCCTGCAGCTACAGCTAAGGAAGTGCTTGAGTGCCCAGATATAAATTTATCGAAAATACTTTCTCTTGGGTCAGGGTAGCCGCTAATTCCATTTTCTTGTCTTAATGAATAAAATTTATCTTTTCTACCTGTTAAAATTTTGTAAGTATATGATTGATGTCCAACATCAAATATTATATCGTCTTTTAGCGGATCAAAACAGATTAAAGCAGCAATTGTAAGTTCAATAGTTC
>JBPOJC010000051.1:0-27083 GCA_052034135.1 Caldisericota bacterium
GACCTCCTCGGTGCAAGCGAGGCGTTCTCCCAACTGAACTACATCCCCATAAATGGGCCTCTCTGGATTCGAACCAGAGACCTCATCCTTATCAGGGATGCGCTCTAACCAGCTGAGCTAGAGGCCCTTACTTTAAACTATAAATTGTATATAATTATAATAGAATAAGAATAAAATATTAATAAATATTTTCAAGTACTCGGTTTAATTTACCATAAAGTTCATTTTTTATTTTACTTTAAAAGAGGAAGTCGTTGCTCTTAGCGTTAGCGAAGAATCTCCGTATTTATCTTTTCTATTTTATTTACATCTTGTTTATAACCACAAGAGCAGAAGCAAAAGGAGGAGTTCCTTCGGTCGCTGAAATGATGCTCCCTCAGGAAGACTGGGGTGGTGGCGAGATTCCTTTTCGCTGGAAGGACTCTCTTCAGGAAGAAGGGTGGGTAATGCAACGTTTCGAAATGGGTTTTTATGCACTTTGGAAGATGAGACCCTTAGTCGCTGGAAAAACTCTCAATCGAGAAGACGAAGACATGTATGCGTCATTCCCGAAATCAATTGTTAGGGAATCCAGACCATACTTCTAAGCATACTTCTTAAACTCTATGGATTCCTGCAATCGTTCGGAAAGACTCAAGAGTGATGAGAGAGAAGATAATTCTTTAGTCACTGAAAATAAACTGGAATATTGCCAGAAACCCGTTATGAACTTTAATAGAGTTATCTTTTTTCTTTTAACGTTTTTTGAATCTTGCTTGTTATTTCTTGGTTAATGATAAACATTTAATAAGTGTTGGTAAAAAACATGAGAAAGCTTAATTTTTGTATTAATGAAGTAATTCGAGCTCTTTTAATTTTGCTCTCATTAGTTATACTTATTTAATGGTTTAGACATATTTTTAGGAGATGAAATGAATAAAGTCTGTGCTGTAATTGGACTTCAATGGGGGGACGAAGGTAAAGGAAAACTCGTTCATATACTTTCCAGTAATTTTGATTATGTTGCCAGATTTAATGGTGGCAATAATGCAGGACACACAATTGTAAAAGAAGGTAAATCCATCATCTTTCACATAATACCATCAGGAATGCTTAATCCTGATTTGTATGGTATTATAGGAACTGGTACAGTTGTAAACCCCGAAGTACTTATTGAAGAAATTAAAAGCGTTGAAGACTTTAATGTAAAAGTTGATGGAAGGCTTTTCATTAGCGATAGAGCTCATCTTATCATTCCTTATCATATAATTTTAGATGAAATTACTGAAAAGAGACGTTTCAATAAACTTGGAACAACAAAGAGAGGTATAGGGCCAGTTTACACTGACAAATTCTCAAGAGAAGGGTTGAGAGTTGGTGATATGGTCGATATTCCAACTTTTAAAGAGAAACTTTTTAATTCATTAAACGAAAAAGAAGAGTTTATAAAAGTTATTACTAATGGAGAAGTTACTATCCCCGATAAAGATGAAATAATTGATAGATATACTTCTTATGCAAACTTATTAAAGCCTTTTATAGCTGATACAGGTAGAATTTTAAGAAATGCTATTAAAAGTAGCAATAAAGTTTTACTTGAGGGTGCTCAAGGGACCCTTCTTGATATTGATCACGGAACATATCCTTATGTTACTTCTTCTTCAACAATTTCTGGGAGCGCAAGTATTGGCTTAGGTATTCCTCCAAAGTGGATTGAAAACGTTTTAGGCATTGTTAAGGCTTATACTACAAGAGTAGGTGAAGGTCCATTTCCAACTGAGCTATTTAATGAAGACAGTAAAAAAATTCTCGAGAAAGGTAAAGAGTACGGAGCTACTACCGGTAGACAAAGGCGTTGCGGATGGATTGATATAGTTGCTTTACGTTACGCTGTTGAAATTAACGGTGTAGATGAAATAGCCATAATGAAGTTAGATGTCTTAGATGAGTTTAAAGAAATCAAAATTTGCACTTCTTATGAACTTGATGGTAAAGTAATTGATTATTATCCATCAAATGCCTCCACTTTAGAGAAATGTAAGCCCATTTATGAGACATTTCCTGGATGGATGACAGATATTTCAAAGTGCAGGAATTATTCTGATCTACCCCTTAATGCAAGACTTTACATTGAAAGAATTTCAGAACTATTAGGTGTTAAAGTTTCTATAGTTTCAGTGGGACCTGATGAAAAAGAAACGATAAGCCTATGATAGAAAGATACACCCTTCAAAATATGAAGAATGTTTGGTCAGAAGAGAATAAATTCTCAAAGATGCTTGAAATCGAGCTTCTTATATGCGAAGCATGGAATAAACTTGGGAAAATACCAGATGATAGTCTTTTAAATATTAAAAATAAAGCTAAATTTAATATTGAAAGAATAAAAGAAATAGAAAAAGTTACAAATCACGATGTTATAGCTTTTGTTACAAATGTTTCTGATAGTATTGGAGTTGATGGAAGATTTATCCATATAGGGGCGACTTCATCTGATATACTTGATACTGCTCTTGCCCTCCAGATGAGAGACGCCGTAGATATTTTAATTGATGATTTATCAAAACTTAATGATGTATTGAGAGAGAAGGCTATTAAATATAAGAATTTACCAACAATAGGGAGAACTCACGGCATACATGCAGAGCCTACATCATTTGGTTTAAAGTTTGCATTATGGTTTACTGAAACAAAAAAGAACATTGAAAGAATGAGATGGGTAAAAGAGGAAATATCCATTGGAAAGCTTTCCGGTGCTGTTGGTAATTTTGCCAATACTGACCCATTTGTGGAAGAATATGTTTTGAGCAAACTCAATTTAAAACCAGCTTTAGTTTCTACACAGATTATTCAGAGAGATGTTCACGCTCTTCTTTTGAATATAATTGCCTTGATTGGCTCTTCACTTGACAAATATGCGCTCGAAATAAGAAATTTACAGAGAACCGAAGTTTCTGAAGTTTCTGAGCCATTTACAGCAGGACAAAAGGGTTCTTCTGCTATGCCACATAAAAAGAATCCAATTATTTGTGAACGTATTTGTGGTCTTGCAAGAGTATTGAGGGGTTATTCTATTACTTCACTTGAAAACATTCCATTATGGCATGAGAGAGATATTTCTCATTCAAGCGCAGAGAGAATTATTCTTCCTGATGCAACAACTCTCCTGGATTATATGATAAATAAATTTATCTATGTAATTAATGGCTTAGAAGTGCACGAGGATAAAATTTTAAAAAATATTGAGCTTACAAAGGGGAGATATAATTCTGAAAGAGTTTTAACTTATCTAATAGAAGAAAAAGGATTTTCACGAGAAGAAGCCTATCAAATAGTTCAGAATGCTTCTTTTGAGTCTCTTAAACGAGATATACCTTTTAAAGATGCATTAAGGGAAAAAAGCACCTTAAGAGAAGTTTTGAAAGATGAGGAAATTGATAACCTCTTTGATTTAAAATGGTTTATAAGATATGTCGATTATATCTACAAAAGGGGCGGTATAGAAGATGATAAAAGTCGAGATAAATATTGATCCTAAAGATAATATCTTTGATCCGCAGGGTAAAACAGTTGAGCGTGCATTAAAGAATCTAAATTTTGCTGATGTAGCAACTGTGAGAATTGGAAAACATATCATTCTTACAGTTGACTCAGATGACAAAGCCATGGTTTTAAGTAGAGCCAGAGAAATGTGTGACAGTTTACTTTCAAATCCGCTAATAGAGAAATATTCTGTAAATATATTAGAATGATAAAATTTGGAGTTGTTATATTCCCAGGCTCGAACTGCGAACTTGATACAATTTATGTAATTTCTGAAATTATAAAGCGCGATGTAGTGAAAATTTGGCATAAAGACAAACATCTCCCTGAGGTTCAATGTATAGTCTTACCTGGGGGTTTTGCGTATGGCGATTATTTAAGGCCTGGCGCTATTGCTTCTCGCTCACCAATAATGCAACCAATTAAAGAGTATGTAAAAAATGGAGGCTTAGTATTGGGAGTGTGTAATGGTTTTCAGGTTCTTACTGAAGCAAATCTTTTGCCTGGTGCATTAATTAGAAATATAGGAACAAGGTTTGTTTCAAAAAGAGTAAAGCTTAAAGTCGAAAACAACAATACTCCCTTTACATTATTATTTAATAAAGGCGAAATTATAGAGCTTCCTGTAGCTCACAAAGATGGTAATTATTATGCACCAGGAGAAATTGTTGAGGATTTGAAAACCAATAATAGATTAGTTTTATCTTATATTGATAATCCTAATGGTGCAATAGAAAATATTGCAGGTATTGTAAATGAACAGTGCAATGTATTTGGGTTAATGCCTCATCCAGAAAGAGCTTATGAAAAAATTCTTGGTTCAGATGATGGCTTAAGAGTATTTAGTTCTATTGTAAATTACATGGAGAGTTAAAGATTTGATTGAAGAAATTTTAAAAGAACTTAATTTTTCAAAAAATGATTATGATAAAGTTGTAGAATTGATTGGGAGAGAGCCTTTAATTACAGAATTAGGTATTTTTTCAGCAATGTGGAGCGAGCATTGCAGTTATCGGAGTTCAAAGATATATCTGGATAAATTTCCCAGAGAAGGGGAAAATGTTATTCAGGGTCCTGGCGAAAATGCCGGTGTAATAGAAATAACGAATGAAATTTATCTCGCTTTTAAAGTTGAAAGCCACAATCATCCCTCAGCAGTGGAGCCTTTTCAAGGAGCTGCAACAGGAGTAGGTGGTATTATAAGAGATATTTTTACAATGGGTGCAAGACCAATTGCAACTCTTGATTCTTTAAATTTCGGCGATCTTAATTCAAGTAGAACAAAATATCTTTTAAATGGTGTAGTAGAAGGAATTTCATTTTATGGTAATTGCGTTGGAGTACCTACAGTTGGTGGAGAGACTCACTTTGATCCATCATATGCAGAAAATCCTCTTGTCAATGTTATGTGCGTTGGAATTCTCCCTAAAGATAATTTAAGGAAAAGTATCGCAAAGACCTCTAAAGCTAAAGTCATCTATATTGGTGCTAAAACAGGAAGGGATGGCTTACATGGTGCCTCTTTTGCTTCTGGTACTTTAGACGATAATGCTGTTAAAAGAAGAGGCTCTATTCAAATAGGGGATCCATTTCTTGAAAAATTGCTTATTGAAGCAACTCTTGAAATCATAGAGAAAGATTTAATTGAAGCAATACAGGATATGGGGGCGGCAGGTTTAACTAGTTCATCTGTAGAAATGGCAGGAAAAGGCGGAAAGGGCATAAAGCTTGATTTAGATAAAGTTCCTTTAAGAGAAACTGATATGACGCCATTTGAAATAATGTTATCCGAATCTCAGGAAAGAATGCTTGTTATTTCAAAAATAGATGCTGAAAAAGAAATTAAGGATATACTTGAAAAATGGGAACTTGATTATGCAGAGATTGGAGAAATTACTGACTCAGGCTGCATCGAAATTTATTTTAATGGGGAATGTGTTTGCAATTTACCTTTGGAGCATTTGCTTAATCCTCCACTAAATTTAACGCCCCCAGAGAAAAACATGAATGAACAAACAAAAGAATCTCTGCCTAACCTCGATCTTAAAACTCTCCTTTATGATCCAGCTTTTGGTTCAAAAAAGTGGATTTACGAACAGTACGATTCGACACTTTTCTCTAATACAGTTATTCCTCCCGGAAATGGCGCAACTTTACTTCGGGTTAAAGGTACAGGTAATTTCATTGGTTTAACTCTAAATAGTAATGGAAAGCTATGCGCCATAGATCCATTTTTAGGAGCAGAGACAATTATTGCAATTTCAACGAGAAGAATATCTGCCCTTGGATTGAAACCAGTTGCTATAACTGATTGTCTTAATTTTGGTAATCCAAATGACCCTCAAACAATGTGGGAATTTTCAGGATGTGTGAATGGTTTAGCGTCAGCCTTAAAAGAGTTTGATATGCCCGTTGTCTCTGGAAATGTTAGTTTTTACAATGAAGGTAAAACAACAAGAATTAATCCTACTCCTACTATTGGCGTTGTTGGAACTGGAGAATTAAAATATATTCCATCAAATCATTTTGTTGATTTAGATGATTTAATTATTGTTCTTGGTGGTGAGACAAAAAAAGAATATTTCGATTCTAATGTGCTTCCTGCACTTTCTTTAGAGCTTGAAATATCAGTCCAGGACTTAATACGAACACTAATCAACATGGGACTGACAAAAAGTGTTCAAAGTATTGATAAGGGTGGTATATATCTTCAATTAGTGAGAAGTATTTCTGAGTCGGACATAGGAGCAAAAATTTACAATATACCATCTAATTTTAGCATAGAGGAGTTTTTATTAAGTGAATCTAATAGCAGGTATCTTATAACTATTTCTCCAGCTAATATTGAAGAAGTTATAAATATAGCTGGTAAGAATAAAGTTCTTATTATAGGAAAAACTATTAAAGATTCCTTTAATTTAAAAGATAAGTTCCATTTAGGAGTATCTGAGATAAAAGGTATCCATGAAAGGAGCTTTAGAAGATTTTTCGATTAAAGCAAATAAAAGAAAATTGCGGAATATTTGCTGTATCTAATTTGAGAAATGCGTCAATTTACACTTATCTTGGACTTTTTTCTCTCCAGCACAGAGGTCAGGAAGGTGCTGGTATAGTTGTATACGATGGAAAAACTTTTCATAAACATAGTGGTCAAGGTCTTATTTCTGAAGTTTTTAATGAAAAAGACCTAAAATGTTTATCAGGCTATGTTTCTTTGGGACATACAAGATATTCAACGTTTGGTGAATCTAATGTTGAAAATCTTCAACCTCTTGTTGCAAAGACAACTCATGGAACAATAGCAATAGCTCACAATGGGACATTAACAAATGCATTATCTTTGAGAAGCAAGCTCGAAAAAAATGGTGCAATATTTTCAACAACTACTGATAGTGAAATAATTCTTCATTTAATTGCGCATTCGAAAAAGGATTCATTAAAAGATGCAATTATAGAAGCGCTAAAAGAAACAGAAGGTGCATATTCCTTGGTTATTCTTAAAGATGATATGCTCTATGCAACAAGAGATCCGAACGGCTTTAGGCCTTTAGTGATTGGCAAAAAGGTTTCTTCTTATATCATAGCATCCGAAACGTGCGCCTTAGATATAGTAGGCGGAGAATTTGTTAGCGAAGTTAAACCTGGAGAACTTGTTACTATTAAAGGAGACAATATTTCAAGAGAACAGATTTTACCAGTAAAGAAGAGCAGCTTCTGTATATTTGAATTTATTTATTTTGCAAGACCAGATTCCTGTTTTTTTGGGAGAAACGTTAATAATGTTAGAGAGCTTGATGGTATGATATTAGCAAATGAAGCAAATATAACCGCCGATTGCGTAGTGCCAATTCCAGATTCTGCTCTCGCAATTTCTCTTGGTTTTTCAAAAGGTTCAGGTATAGAATTCAGGCAAGCATTCGTTCGAAATCACTATGTTGGTAGAACATTTATTGAGCCAGCTCAGAGAATTAGAGATCTGGATGTAAAAATAAAGCTTAATTTGATAAAGTCAGAAGTAAAAGGTAAAAATATTGTTATAGTTGATGATTCAATAGTAAGGGGAACTACTTCAAAAAAAATAGTTGAAATTGCAAGAAAGGGCGGTGCAAAAAAAATTAGTTTTTGCGTAGGCTTTCCTCCTATAAGATATCCATGCTATTATGGAATTGATTTTGCAAGAAGTTCTGAGTTAATTGCAAGCAATAAAACAGTTGAAGAAATTAGAGATTTAATAGGGGTGGATTACCTGAAATATATTTCTCCAGAGGGAGTTATTAAAGCAACAGGATTGGAAGAAAAAGATTTTTGTACAGCTTGTTTTTCGGGAAAGTATCCTGTTACAATCAAAAATGTTCCTATAAAGATTTAAAATATAATGTTAAAATGAAAAACATAGCTATTTTTATTTCTGGGAGAGGAAGTAACTTAGAGTCAATTCTTAGAAAGCAGAATGAAGGCTATTTAAATTGTAACATTTCTTTTGTTTTGTCTAATAAGCCTGATGCAAGAGGTTTATTCATAGCTAATGATTATGGAATTAAAACGATTATATTAGAGAGGAAAAATTTTGAATCAAAAGAGAAGTTTGAAGAAGAAGTCCTAACTAAATTAAAAGAGCATAACATTGATCTAATTGTACTTGCCGGTTTTATGATGATACTCTCAAAAAATTTTATTAATTCATTCGGTAAAGATATAATCAACATACATCCATCAATTTTACCAGCGTTTCCAGGCGTTAATTCTCAAAAGCGGGCATTAGATTATGGAGTTAAATTTTCTGGCTGTACGGTTCACTTTGTTACAGAAGAAGTTGATGGAGGACCAATAATTCTACAAGAGGTTGTCCCTTGTTTTGATGATGATACAGAAGAAACTTTAGCAGAAAGAATCCTTGAGAGAGAACATTTTATTTTACCTTATGCTATAAAGCTAATAACTGAAGATCGTATTATAAGAATAGGAAGGAGGGTGTTTATTAAGAATGATTAAAATCAAAAGAGCCCTTGTTAGCGTATCTTCAAAGGAAAAGCTTTTTGAATTATGTAAAGTATTAATGGATTTTAATGTTGAGATAATAGCTACATCTAATACTTATTCATTTCTTAAAGAAAAAGGAATAGAAGCTATTCATATTTCTAAATATACAGAATATCCCGAATTAATAAATGGAAGAGTAAAAACTCTTCACCCTAAAATATTTGGTGGAATACTTGCCAGAGAAGAAAAAGGGGAAATCTCGGAAATTAACAAATATGGAATAGAAAAAATTGATCTTGTCTGCGTTAATTTATATCCATTTTTAAAAGTTAGTGAAAATACAGATAATGAGGAACTACTTCTCGACCAAATAGATATTGGAGGAGTTGCACTTTTAAGAGCAGCAGCCAAGAACTATAAAGAAACTGTTTCTGTTCCAGATCCTTCCTTCTATGATGAAGTTATTTCTGAGCTTGTAAAGAACAATGGCTTAATTTCTGAATCTCTCTCATTTAAGCTTTTGAAAGAAACATTTATGTTGACCTCATACTATGATGCAGCAATTTTTTCTAAATTTAGTGCTTTATCAGGGGAAGAAGTTTCTTTAAAACTTTGTAAAAAAGTTTCTGATTTAAGATATGGCGAAAATCCTCATCAGAATGCTTCATACTGGAAATTACTACCAGTGAAGGATTCGCTCATTCTTGGAATGGAACAGCTGCATGGTAAAGAGCTCTCGTATAATAACATTTTAGATGTTTCATCTGGGCTTCAATTAGTAAACGAGTTTGATGAGAGCGCCTGTGCAATTGTAAAACATACCAATCCTTGCGGAGTAGCAGAAGCTGAAAATATTGAGTCAGCTTACTTAAAAGCTTATGAATCTGATCCTGTATCTGCTTATGGTGGCATATATCTATTTAATAGAGAAGTTAATTTAAAAATTGCAGAACATTTAAATAGTTTATTTATTGAAGTAGTTTGTGCACCATCTTATTCAGAAGACGCATTAAATTTATTGGGGAAAAAGAAAAATTTACGAATATTAAAGAAAGTTACAAATGATTTTCCTGAATATGAATTTAGGAGCATTGGCAATGGTATATTAATGCAGTCTAAAGATGAGCAGCTATTTTCAGAAATTAAAGTATATCCTACTTTTGAATCCATTTCTGAAGAAATAATGGAAGAAATATCATTTGGCTTAAAAGTTGCAAAGCATGTCAAATCCAATGCAATTGTAATTACAAAAGATAAAAGAACTATTGGTATTGGTTGCGGACAACCTAATAGGGTTCTTAGTACAAAAATTGCTCTCTCGCATGCCGGAGATAAAGCGAAAGGAGCAATTTTGACCTCAGATGGTTTTATCCCATTCAAAGATACTATAGAGGAAGCAGCAAAATATGGAATTAAGTATGTTGTAGAGCCAGGTGGATCAGTAAGGGATATGGAAGTTATTGACGAAGCGAAAAAGAATAATATCATTTTAATATTTACAGGGATGAGGCATTTTTTGCATTAGGTTGATAAATAGTTAAAGTTTCAAAAGGAGGGATTTTGAGTGCGAAAAAATTAAATGTGCTTGTTCTTGGTGGAGGCGGTCGAGAGCATGTAATATGCTGGAAATTATCTCAAAGTGAGAGAATTAATAATTTATTTTGTATACCAGGTAATGCAGGCATAGAGCGAATTGCTAAGACTACCCCAAATATAAATATTACAGATTTCAATAGAATTAAAGATTTTTCTTTTGAAAATAATATAGATATAATATTTGTTGGTCCGGAGCTTCCGCTTGTTAAAGGAATAAAGAATTTTTTTGAAAATACTAATGTAAAGGTATTTGGTCCTTCACTTCAGGCTGCTCAATTAGAAGGTAGTAAAATTTTTACTAAAAATTTTCTTTCCAAATATAATATCCAAACTCCAAAATATAATACTTTTTTTAGTAGTGATGATGCTCTTTATTTCGTTAACAGTATAAAAAAATATCCTGTAGTTATTAAAGCTGATGGTTTGGCTGCAGGAAAAGGTGTTATGATTGCTTCTAATGAGCATGAAGCTGTAAATTGTATTAAAGATATGATGGAGTGTAAGAAATTTAAATCTGCAGGTGAAAAGATAGTTATAGAAGAGTTTATTAGTGGTAAGGAGCTTTCTTATGAATTAATTGTAGATGGCGAAAATTACGTTGATCTCATACCATCACAAGATTATAAAAAAGTTTATGATGGAGATAAAGGACTTAATACTGGTGGCATGGGAAATATTGCTCCTCCCCCATGGCTTAGCAACGAACTTAAAAGTAAAATAGAGACCGAAGTTGTTAAAAAAACTGTTTCCAGTTTTGCTGCTGAGGGAATTTACTTTAGTGGTATTCTTTTTATTGGAATGATTGTTTCTTCCTCTATTGCTCAAGTTCTTGAGATAAATGTGAGATTAGGAGATCCAGAAGCTCAAGTAGTTCTTCCTCTTCTCAAAAGCGATCTACTTACTACTGTAGAAATGGTTCTTAATGGAGAAATAGATAGTTTAAATCTTGAATGGCTTGATAAATATGCAACTTGTGTAGTATTGGCGTCCGAGGGATACCCCAGGGAATATGAAAAAGGTAAGGAAATAAAAGGTATAAATGAAGCAGAATCAATAGATGAAGTTTTAATTTTCCATGCAGGAACTGTTTATGAAAACGGGAAATATTTTACAAATGGTGGAAGAGTCTTAAATGTTGTAGGAATTGGCAGGACAAAAGATGAATCAATAAAAAAAGCATATGAAGGAGTTTCAAAGATTCATTTTGATGGTATGCACTATCGAAAAGATATAGGGCTGTAAATAAATTATTTAATTTAAAAATTTATAATAGTAAATAACTTATACTACCAATAAAATTTTAGGACTTTTACAATTTACTTGAAAATGGAAATATGGAATTAGAAAGAAGTCTTGGCGGAAATTCTCGCCCTGACAGATACCTTTGGGGATGCGAAATTAGTTTCTGGGACGCATCTTACCTGTCCCGTCACCTCAAGAAAGCGTATTAAGTTAGCCGATAAAACTCCTCTTTTACTTCCTCAGGAAGACAAGGGTAGGTTCATTCCGAATGTGCGGTATTGTTGCACCTTTTACGAGGAAATCTCAGCATCCAAACCTTCATTCTGGCTGAAGCGAAGAATCTCCTCACCACCCCACCGTCATTCTGAGCGAAGCGAAGAATCTCCTCATTTAATCTTTTTGCATTTCAGAGAAGAGGAGTTCCTTCGGTCGTTGAAAAAAACACTCCCTCAAGATGATGGGAGAAAGTCATCCCCGAATGTCTTTATTGGGAATCCATAGTCTTTTATTTCTGGATTCCCGCTTTCGCGGGAATGACCGCCTCTCAGTCATTCTGAAGTGCGTCTTTTTGCACACGCCCTTAGGAATCTCCTCGCTTAATCTTTTTGTTGCAGAACAGACATTCCTGTTGGTTTTCTTTTTAATTCGTTTGATGCGCATGAGAAGAAAAGAAGGAGGTCCTTCGTCGCTTGCAGATACACTTCTCAGGAAGACGGAGGGTAGTGCGACGTTTTGAAATTAGTATTATACATTTGTATTGCGCCGTTATTTCCGAACCCAATTATTAGGGAATCCAGTAGTATTTTTCATCCCCAATAAAAGAATTTTTAAGAATGGTATTTTGTATATTAGAACCCAATTTGCGTCAAAAAACGAATGAGAATCCGGCTCTCAAAAAAGTAGAGATATGGAGAAATTAAAATTGAAGTGGTGAAAAGAGAGCACAGCTTACTTGATAATTTTAAAAGGAATAGTAAATATATTCTCAAGAATAAATTTACTTAAGGCAGGGTTAATTATGACCAAAATTACAAAATTTTTAACTCTTCTACTATGTTTACTTTTTTTCTTTATCAATCCATTTATGTTTGTTATGGCTCACGAAAAGTTAGATTCATTAGACCTCAAAATTGATTCTTCTTTTCCTGATTATTTATTTAAACTATCAGAAAAAGTGCCAGTTATTGTTGAGTTAAACGATGAACCCGTTGTTCCTTATAGCTTTAAATTATTTAATAATCAATATTATTTCAAAAAAGCAAATTTCTCTTCAGACTATTTTGATACTAATTATGAAATTGATCTCATAAAAGCTCAGAATAAGTTTTTAAATTGGCTAAACTGTAACGATATTTATTTTAAAATTAGGGCTCGATGTACTTATGTTGCAAATTCATTATCTTTAGATGTTAAGGGATGGGATATTCCAAGAATTATAAAGAATCCAAATGTAAAAAAAGTTCACTATGATAACTTAGTTTTTCATCCTTACAGAGCTATAGCAGCTCAAACTACCGGCGCTTATAAAGTCTGGAAGGGTGAAGATGTATCCAAAGCGACAGGAAAAGGAGTGCTTGTTGGTGTAATAGATTCTGGAATCGACAAGAATCACCCTGAATTTAAAGGTAAAATAAAAGGTGGCTACGATCTTGCAGATGGTGATGGTGATTTTCAGGATTCGGACTTTCATGGAACAATGGTTTCAGGAATAATTGGAGGTTTGGGAGATAAAGATTACCTTCGCGGAATGGGATATGATGTTAATTTCATGATTTATAAAGTCTTTTCTGAGAAATTCCGAGGTGGTAGAGAAATTGTACCTGCAATTGATAGAGCGGTTGCCGACAGATGCAATGTTATAAATTTATCTCTTGGTACACCGGGACCTTTTGATGCCAAAGGTAATTCGATTTATCATACAGCTGTGAGAAACGCCACAAAAGCAAATGTTATGGTCGTTTGTGCAACTGGCAATGAAGGAAGTGTATCTAATTTAATGCCTTCACCTATAGGACCACCTGCAGGAATTGATGAAGCTTTTGCTGTTGCTTGTTCTGATGATAGGTGTTTCCAGTTAATTAAAGTTCTTGACAAGGAAAAGATAATTACTGGGAGGAAAGTACCATTTTCTCCTCCATTCAAGAGAGAACTTACAGGAGTAGCTATTGTTGATTGTGGATATGGGGGTAAAGAAGATTTTGAAAATGTAGCTGGTAAAATAGCTCTTGTAAAAAGAGGACCGATCGAGAAACCAATAACCTTCCGTGATAAGATTTTAAGCGCTAAAGATTCAGGTGCAAAGGCAATAATAATATATAATTATGACTCAACAGGTTTAATTGTTCCTTCTTTTTTTGAAGCCTCAGAAAATCCTTATTCTATTGAGCTTATACCATCAGTCTTTATAACAAAAGAAGATGGTGAATTTTTACTCTCGATTCTTGACAAGAATCCAAAGCTTTCTTTTGAAGAAGGGTCTGGAGTAACGATGACGGATTACACATCAATGGGGCTTACTGCAGATGCATGCTTTAAGCCAGAGATATCGGCCCCTGGATCTTATATTTATACAACTTATCCTGAAAAAGATGGATTTTATGGAATGGGACATGGAACTTCTTCTGCATCTCCTATGGCTGCAGGTCTTGTTGCATTAATAAAAGAAGTTAAACCAAAATGGAAAACAAATGAAATAAAATCTGCCCTTATGAATACCGCAACGATACTAAAAAACCCTTTTAATGGTAAACCAATTACCTTTCTTTTACAAGGCGCAGGAGAAGCTGAAGTAAAAAAAGCTATAAACACACCTTGTTTTATAAATCCACAGGCAGTTGTTGTAGAAAATACAAGTAGTAAAACCATTGAATTTACATTGAAAAATATATCTAATTCAAAAATTGAATATCATTTGGACTATGAAGTATTTCTTGAAAAAGAAGATAAAAATCCACTAAAAATCGATATATCGCCGGATAATATTTCTCTAAATTCAGGGGAGAGTCTTAAATTTAGTGTGAAATTTGCAATAGATAAGAGTAAATTTGAAAAAAGCAGAGTAGAAGGGATTATAAGGTTAGGAGAACTCCACATACCATTTATAGTTTTAAAAGATACTGCTGATAAAGTACCTAAGCAAATTTCTAATATAAAAGTAGATCCCGATAATCTTTACTTTAAAAATAGTAAAGAAAAATCTAATATTAATATATCCTTTAGCTTAAATTATGGCGATAAAATTAGATTCAAGGACATCGATGCATATAATTATGCTTCAAATTATGGGGATGTAAGAATTGTTATAACTGGTAAAAATAATGAAGAATGGTCAACTATTGCAAATCTTTCAGGTTATCTTGTAGGTGACTATAAAATTAATTGGGATGGAAGAAACAAAGATGGATTACTATTTTTACCAGAAGACAAATATTATCTTCAATTTATCACGAAAGAAATTATAGTTACAAATGCAGGTAATGAGTTGAAAGAAAGTGTTTCCGAGAAAGTTGCTTTTGAAGTTAAACAATCTGTTGTTCCTGGACCAGTACAATTAATTTTTTCAACTTTAAGTAAATATAAGTTAAAAGAAGAGTTTTTATTAAATTTATATGTTAATAGTAATTTTAGGCTTAAAGGGCTTGAACTTGGTATTAGCTATGATGCAAAGAGATTATCATGTAAAGAAGTATTAGGAAGTGAGTTTGCTTCAATAGTTGATTCAGAGGAAGGTAATGAAATCTTCTCTGAGATTTATGATGATATAGGGATCGTAAATATAAAAATATTAAAGAAAGAAGCAATAGAAAATAGTGAAAGAATTAAAATAGCTTCTATTCGCTTTAAGGGAGTTGATACAGGAAAGCTTAAATTTAAGTGTATTAATTCCTTTTTCTTGGTAGACGAAGAATTTGTTGTGAAAGTAAACCCTGTTTTTCCCACGATAGAAATAACCGATAAAAGTTTCTTATTAGCTGATCTAAATAATGATAAAAAGACTGATATGTCGGACCTTGCAATTTTCTCTGCTTCTTTTGGTTCAGCAGAAAAAGATAATGAATATAAGGAGATTTGTGATTTTAATCAAGACAAAATAGTTGATTTGGAAGATTTAATAACGATTTCTAAAGAATTTGGAAGCTCCATTTAGTGATTTCGTGAGAGTTTGGTGTGAAGTAAGAAAAAGGGAGCGATTTTAAAATCGCTCCCTTAAAAGATATTAATAATTCTATTTCTTTCCGTTAATACCTTTACGAGTTTGCCCCCATATTACCTTGTGTGCTTGAACTGTATTAGTTTCTTTATTAAGTGGGCCAAAGACGTTTACTTTGTCACCATTCTTTAATTCTTCAGGGAATACAAAAGCTCCATCTTTTATAAAGTCAGTCCAATCTTCATACTTTACTTTTATTGATTCTTTTTCAGTTTGAATAAGCGTAAACTCTTTTGCATTGTAATTAATTACACTTACTTCCCCTCTTATAGCATTCTTTAAAAAACCACGAGGTTTTCTATCGCCAGGTGGTTGTTGTTGGGGAAGTTTTCCATAGATTACAGCCATTGCTTCTATTTTCTTACCATCTAAATCTATTTTTCCATCTACTGTTACATCCTCACCATTTTTAAAGTCTTCTGGTTTTGATGGTTTAAGGTCTCTAAAAAATTTTGTTGAATCAGTGTAAGTAACATTAAAAATTATTTCATTTCCATTTGGATCCGTAGTTTTAAGTTCGAACTTTTTGCTCTCCAGATTTAATTTGTCCATTGTTCCTTTTATAAGTGGTTGCCTTTTATCACCTTTTCCAGGAAGAGTTCCCCACGCAATTGTATGTGCATTAATAGTTTTACCATCATCACTTAGAGGACCACTTACTAAAACTTTTTCTCCATCCTTAAGTTCAGTAGATTCAACTTTTTTCCCATCATGCACAAATAAAGTATCATCTGTATAGATAACTGAATAGTTACTATCCCCAACTAAATCAAACTTTTTTGCACTATAATCTATATTTTTAACAGTTCCTTCATACTTGCCTTTTTGTCCAGGACCTGCAAATGTAAATGGGGCAATAATTCCTAAAGCCACTACTGCTATTAAAAGCCCTATTAATACTTTTTTCATTTCTACTTTTTCTCCTTTCTTTAAAACTTTATTTATATTTTTGAATAATTACCCTTTATTTGCTAAATATTATTATTCTTTTGCTATATCACCTCCCTGAACTAACCAGGGTTTCTACCTCTTGGAGGAGGTAAAGGCTGTGGAGCTCTTTGAATGATTTTTAATGCAATTAAATGTCCACTATCATTTATATGATCAACTCTTATAACATTTCCTTCCATTAAAGGAATATGCGGAGGAAGGAATATTGTTCTTGGAGTAAATTCTACTTCTTTGATGGTACCATCTTTTAGTAATAAAGATATCGAGTTTTCGTTTATAGATAAAACTTTACCAATCATTGATTGAATACCTATAATAGATGGATTTAACTCCTTTATCCTTACAGCTTCGACTACATTCGATGGTATTATATATTTTGCTTCAATTTCTAAATTCTTTCCCTCTTCAATTGTTCCTTCTATTTTTGTACTTTCGCTAAGATATATTTTAAACGGAAAAGTATTAATAGTAATTGACCCAGTTTCTGGCACATATGCTTCAACTTCACCGCGAATAAGTAAAGGTTTTTCCTGCATCTCAAGTTTTCTTCTAAATTGTTGTAATTGGTTTATTGCTATACGAGGATCTACCCCTTTTTTTCTTGCTATAATCCCCCAACTATAATTATTATGGCGCAGGTTAATAAGTTCTTCTGGTTCAACGTTTGTTAATCTGGAAACAATAACTATTGTGATTATTTCTGTATCATCTTGATTTTTAACTTTTAGCTTATAGACTTCCTGTGGATCTAAGCCATACTCTTTCTCAAAGACTGTCTGTATGGTTGCGGAATTTATGGGATGCTCTGATTCACCAAAAGTAGGAGATGAATACACATTTTTAAGTTCACTTATGCTCTTATTTATTCTATATGTATTTATTACATCAACAAGTGTGCCGTTACTTCCAAATACTGGAAATATCGTTGAAAAAACTATTAAAATTGAAAGTGTTACAGGAGCTATTATTTTAAAAATTGGAATAAAAGATTTTCTCCTATTTTTAGACGATTCATATCTCTCAATTACTTTATAATAAATTTTTTTCTCGGCTTTTATTTCCTTTGTAAATTCTTTTAATTCAAGTTTTAATTTTTCTTCTTCAGTCATTTCGTCGAACATTAAGTGACACCTCTTAACTTTTTTAATGTTCTATGAATTCTTACTTTAACTGTGTTTTTGGGTAATTTTAAAATTTTTGAAATTTCTTCAATTGTTAATTCGTCATAGTATCTTAAAGTTATAATTTCTTTTTCCTTTTGTGTAAGCTTCTTTAAACCCTCTCTTATATCCATTATTTCTTCTCGATTTAAATTAACTGAAGATTCTACATATTCTTGGTCAATATTATTTTTGAATAAAGTTATTTTATTCTTGCTGATATAATTTCTTGTTTCATTAATTATTATTCTTGATAGCCATGGTCTAAAATCTCTTTCGATATCGAAGCTTTGAATATGAGTAAATATTTTAAAAAATACGTTTTCTGTGACATCTTCTGCTTCTTCTATTCTTCCAAGCATTATATAAGAAGATCTCATAACATAATCTTTGTATGTTTCAAAAATTTCACCCATTGCTTCTCGATCTCCATCTTTAGCTTTCTCAATAATTTCTTTACTTATCTCTTCCATACTTTATACCTATATTTAACCAAAAGGTTACATAAATTTTATAAATGTTGATATCTACAACTATGATTATATATTGTAAGATAGTTTTTTTAAGGAAAAGAGTAATAATTTGTAAGAAAATTTGATAACTTTTATATTAGATATAAAATTATCTCAATGAAATTTTTAAATATAGGGGGAAATAGTTGATGAAGAAATTTACATTAGTTCTTCTTGTGTGTCTAATTACCATTGCTTCTTTAAACTTATCTGGTTGCGGCAAAGGAGGAGAAACGACTCCACCAACCAATAATAATTCAGAAGAAACGACTCCACCCACAAGTGGAGAATCTTTACTCATTCCTGCGGATAAGGCAAGAGATGCTGGAGATTGGGAATTGCCAATTGTTGCAAATCCTGGTGATTTTGGCATACAGGATAAAGTTAAATTGAGTGAACTACTCGCAAACCCAGATGTAAAAGCCGTTGTAATTGATTTCTGGGCAACATGGTGTGAACCTTGCAAGGAAGAAATGCCATATCTTGAAAAGATATACCAAGACTATAAGGATAAAGGTTTAGCAATGCTCGTTATTACAGTAGATTCGAGCCCGCAACTCGAGAATGAAATTAAAAAAGATGTTGAAGAGTTAGGTGTTACTTATCCAATACCATGGGATATGGAAAGTGAAGTGAAGTTATTTTACGGGATAGGCGCAATACCTGTAACTTATTTAATTGATAAGAACGGTAAAATACGTTTAGAGCACTCTGGCTTTACCTTGCCTGAAGGTGAAGAATTCATTGAAGAATTAAGGCAAGCTGTAGAGGAGCTCGTTTCACAGTAATAAATGCAAATTACTTCTGGAGGCTCTCGAGGGAAAAAACTTTCTTTCTATGAGAGCCTCCATATTAGACCTACAAGCGATAAGGTAAGGTCAGCAATTTTTGATATAATTCGGCTAAACATAAAAGGGAGCAAATTTTTAGATTTATTTGCTGGTACAGGTGCCGTGGGGATTCAAGCTCTAAGCGAGGGAGCCATATTATCTTGTTTTGTAGAAGAAAATTGGAAGTGTATAAATATAATAAAGAAAAATATTAATGGACTAAATTTTAATGAAAAAGCTATGATAGTTAAGAAAAAAGTTGAAAATTTTCTAAGTGATAGCAATGTAGAGGATAAATTAAAAGACTTTGACTTTATTTTTCTCGATCCACCGTATAATCTAACCGATAATGAATATGAATTTATCATTCAAAGATTAAGTTTTCATGTATGTAGTAATACAACAGTGATTGTTGAACATTCTTCTAAAAGGTTGGGCAGTGATTTTTTTATGAAGTTCGGTTTTGCAGATTACAAATTCAAAAAATATGGCGATACCGCTTTAAGTATTCTTTATAAATGAAATTATGAAAAAAGTTAATAATTTAAATCTTAAAATTGCCGTTTACCCGGGAAGTTTTGATCCTTTGACTTTTGGTCACGTTGATATAGTGGATAGGGCATTAAAAATTTTTGATAAAGTCATTATAGCTGTTGCAAAAAATGTAAGGAAAAACTATATGTTCTCTCTAAATGAACGTATGGATTTTCTGAATGAGTATTTTAAATATAATTCTAATGTTTCAATTGATACCTTTGATGGATTACTTGTTTCTTATCTCGAAAAAAATGGATACAATAACGTAATTAGAGGTTTAAGAGTTCTCTCGGATTTTGAATATGAATTTCAAATGGCTATAACTAATAAACAGTTATATAAAGATTTTGAAGTCGTGTTTCTTATGAGCGACATAAAATACGCAAATTTGAGCTCTTCTCTTGTTAAAGAAGTAATAGCACTTGGTGGTAATATAAGTGATTTTGTTCCTCAAGTTGTTTGCGAAAGAGTATTAAAAATGAAAAAAGGAGGGAAAAATGAGTTTTGTATCGCAATTTGATGAACTTATAAATATTTTAGAAGGTGGGAAGAAAATTCCACTTTCTAACAATGTTATTGTAAATAAGGAAAAAATTGACGCAATTATACTAAAACTTAAAGAGGATTTTCCTTCAGAATTCAGAAATAGTGAGCAAATAATTAGCACCAGAGACGAAATAATTAACCAGGCGAAAGCACAAGCTGACCGAATAATAGAAGAAGGCAAAAATGAAAGAGATAGGCTTGTTTCTCAGGAGGAAGTTTATAACGAGGCAGTTAGATTAGGTAAAGAAATTATTTTAAAAGCTAAAGAGCGTGCAATTAGTATAATAAATAGATTGAACGAACCTCTTTCTCAAAGACTTAAGTCGTTGAAGGATGATTTATTAAAAATCGATAAGGAGCTTGATAAAGCTAAGAGAGATTTTCAAAATGAGCTTAAAAATATTAATAATGATATTATGAATGCTTAAATTAACGGAGGGGGGTTAGCCAAAAACAATGCCAATTTATGAATATAAATGCAAAAATTGTAGTAAAGAATTTTCAATCTTTTTTAATTCTTTTGACACTGGAGAAGTTGTATGTCCTTCTTGTGGAAGCAAGGATATAAAAAAGTGTATTAGTAATATTATGCGAATAAAAAAAGGAGAAGAGAATGATAATTCTTCATCTCCTTGCAGTTCATGCTCATCTAATAATTGCTCAACTTGTGGAATTTAGAAATGATGCATAATATAAAGAAAAAGTTATTCCCCGTAATTTTAGTTGTTTTTATTTTATTTTCTCCGTTTTTTTTGGTTAATGCAGAAAATGTAGATTTATGTTGCTATAAATCGATTGTAAATTCATTTTCTTCTAAAAATGCTCATTTATATTTAGAAGAACTGACTTCTGATAAATTTAATGGAAGACAATCTGGATCTAAAGAAGCTGAACTTGCAGCAGAGTGGATTGCTAATCTTTATGAAAGCTATGGATTGACTCCTGGAGTTAATAATTCATATTATCAGGAATTTAATATTCCTTATTATGAAGTTATGCCACCACTATCTTTTTCCATAACGAGCTCAAAAATAAATGAAGATTTTATTTATAAAGAAGATTTTATAGTATTACCAGGTAGTGGGAGTGGTTTTGTTGATTCAAAAGTTGTTTTTGCTGGTTATGGTATAACTTCTGAAACTAAAGAGTATGATGACTATAAAAAGGTTAATGTAAAAGGGAAAATAGCTCTTATAATGAGAAGAGGTCCTGAAAACTTAGAATTAGAGGAAGAAAAACTTTATTTTAAAACTAAAATAGATAATGCAGAGGAACATGGAGCGAAAGGTGTTATCATTTCTGAAAAAACCACGGAAAGAAATAAAATGAATATGAATACAAAGTATGTAAGTGGTAATAACGGCTCTATTCCTGTTTTATTTGTAACGAGCGAGGTAGCTGATAATTTTCTCCTCGAAAAAGGTACCTCTCTTTTAGAGATCGAGAAGAAAATTGATAAGGAAAAAGCGCCCTTCTCGTTCGAAACTAATTGCAATTGCAAAATGGAAGTTAATGTTTTATATGAAATAAGGAAAACTTCAAATGTTATTGGATATATACCAGCTAAAGAACCCACAACAGAAGATTCAGTTTTAATTACTGCTCATTATGATCATCTTGGTAAAGATAAGATTGATGGTTCAATTTATAGAGGGGCGAATGATAATGCTTCTGGAACTTCTGTCCTACTCGAGATTGCGCGTAGTTTGTCTGTTAATTTTTATCTACCGGAAGTTAATATTGTTTTTATAGCTTTCTCTGGCGAAGAAGAGGGTTTATGTGGATCTTATTTTTATGTTAATAATCCAATTTTTCCGCTTAAAAAAATAAAAGCTGTTCTGAATATGGATATGGTAGGTACCGGCAGCGGCAAATTATATGCAGGAACTGATCCAGTTGTCTATAAAGAGCTTTCAGATAATATAAAAATTAGTAGTGATTGTTTAGAAATAAATGTTCCGATAAATAAGAGATTGTTAAGCAGTGGTTCAGACCATTATTTTTTTCATATAAATAAAGTTCCGAATGTATTTTTTATCAGAGATAATCCCACTGGAATTGGCGGTTACCACGATACTCTTGATACAGTTGATACAGTGGATCCTACTAATCTTAAAGAGACGGGTGATCTTGTGATACTGATTACCTCAATTTTCGCGAATCCATATTTTGTTACATTTGATGATTATTATTGGAAAGAAAAGGTATCAATTCACGAAAGAATTCTTTTTAGTGGCGCAAAAAGAGGCGAAATGTCTCTCGTTTTGAATGGAGAGGAGATACCCTTTGAGATAGAGAGATTTTATAGTGTTTTTTCTTTAAATAACGGTGACAATGTAATAAATATTAGGGTATTGAACGAAGGAAAACTTTGCTTTGAGAAAATCATAAATATAAGATGTGATTTAGATGAAAACCTAATTTGTGATTTTAATTTTGATTTCAAGGTTGATTTAAACGATCTTATTGAGTTTTCTCGATATTATTTAGAAGAGGTTTCTCCATATGGATTAAACCAACTCTTTGATATCAACAATGATAATTTTGTAAATGAAGCTGATCTTTCTGACTTTGATTCATGTTTTGGGTACGTTTATAATAATAACTAATAATGCCAAAATATGATTATGTCTTTACAACTGAGCGTGAAAAAGCAAGAAAGAGGAGATCAAATTTCTTTATTATTTTTTTACTACTACTTTTAAGTTTTACCATTTTTTTCTTTCTGTCACATAGGCAGGAAATTTCATTAAGCAATATAAAATTATATTTTTATGATCCAAAGAAATTAGAGATAATCCCAGTTGATACAAATATAGATTTCAGGGGAGATTTTGAAAAAATTGTCAAATTGGTAATAGAGAAATTGGCATATGCACCACAAGATTCACATCTTAAATCTTTTATACCAGCATATACTCGAGTTAAATCGGTTACGCTTTCACAGGATCTTTTAACAATTACTTTTTTCCCTGAAGTTGTTTCTTCAGAAATTGATTCAGTAGTAAAAGAAGGAGCATCTGTTTACAGCATAGTTAATTCATTAACTGAATTAAATAATGTTAGAAGAGTAAAAATACAGATAGAGGGAAATAATACTGGCTTTTTTAAGCGTTATATAGATATCACTAAACCTTTAAGTAAATTGAGCGGCCAACTTCCAAAAGGAAAAAAAACTCTAATTTATTTTTTAAATCCTACATCTCAATTTTATGTGGGGGAATTAAGAGAAGTTATCGATAGTACAGATTCTTCTCTTCAAGCAGAAAGTGTAATAAATCAACTTATCATTGGTAGCAACTATAAAGAATTAACCTCTTTAATTCCACAAGGCACAAAGTTACTCAGTGTAAAAGTAGAAGCCAACATTGCTTATGTCAATTTTTCCAAGGAAATTAGAAGAATTTCTCTTGGAGCAGAAGGCGAACTTGATCTTGTGAATCTTATAACTTTATCTCTTACAGAGTTATCCAATATTGACAGAGTAAGGTTTCTCGTTGAAGGAGAGGAAACTTATAGTATAGGGGGACATCTTTCTTTAAATGAACCGATAAAGAGGTGGTTCGGATTAAAAACTGATAATGATGGAATAGTCTATTTTGTTTATAAACTTGAGCAGAAAAATCTTTTTGTACCTACTTTTAGGAAGGTTAGTGAAGTTAATGATGTGAACGAAATTTTAAATCTTCTTTTTACTGGAGTAACCCCCCTTGAAAAAGATCTTAGTCTTACAACCGATATACCCTCGGAAGCAAAGCTTCTTAATACTCAGGCAAGGGAGAATAATGAGCTCCTTGTTAATGTCTCAGTTGAAATAAATAAATTTCTAAATGCTATACAGGAGGAAAACTTTATACGTCAGATTGTCCTCACTGTGACTGAAAACTCTTCTTTTAAAAGTGTGACAATTTACTTTAATGGCAGAAACCTTGAGTCCCTTCCTTTTGGTACAGATGTTTCAAAATCATTTACCCGTAATTCTTTTTAGTTAGACTAATTTATTTCTCTACTCATTATTTTAACGATAATTGTGAAAAAATTGATTTATTATAGTTTTAACTATTTAAAGCTTATATTACTTATTCTCATTTACTTTTTTCAGATTAAACAATAATTTGCATATCTATATGAACGACTAAAAATAGATGAAGATGTATAATTTAAATTCGATATAAATATTTTTATTTTCATTAAGAGTTAAATATACCGCAAATATAGGCATTAAATATGTATCTATAAGTAAAAGATTAGTATTTAAAAAATAAAAATAGTTAAAATTTATAAAAAAAATGAAATTATTTGTTAATTTTCATTGACAAAAAGTAAAACTATTTGTAAAGTTTAGTTATGTTTAAGGAAAGGGAGTTATTAAAAAAAGTAATTCCTTGTTTACGCTCGTCTGAGCCCATTTTTATTGAGGGTATTAGGGGGGTAGGTAAGTCTACTTTATTAAAACATATTTATAATAAAGTAGAAACTAATAATAAACTTTTCTTGGACTTTGAAAATCCTATAAACCGTAAATATTTTGAAGGTGAAAATTTTGAGAGAATTAAATCTTCTCTTGAAATACTTGGTTTAGATTTTGAAAATGAAAAAGCCTATATATTTTTAGATGAAGTAAGAGAAATTAGCAATTTAATTTCAGCAATTAATTACTTTGTTAAAACTTATAATGTGAAATTTTTGCTAACATCTTCAGTCTGTTCTCCGAAATTTAAAATAGAAACTTTACAAGATAACATGATTTTATTTGAATTGCTTCCTCTTAGTTTTAAAGAATTTTTATCTTTTAAAGGAGCGAAAATTAAGCCTCCCGCAGAAGAAAGGGGTATTACTCGACAAATTTATGATGTTCTTTCTAATATGTATGAAGAGTATATCCTTTTTGGAGGTTTTCCAGAAGTTGTTCTTAAAAAAACTATTGATGAAAAAAGAGAAACAATTGAAAATATTTTTTCATCCTTTTTTAAGTTTGATGTTGTTCAATTTAGTAGTTTCAGAAAGAGTGAAGCTATTCGTGATCTTATGCTTCTCTTAATGCAAAGAGTTGGCCAGAAGCTCGATGTACAAAGGTTATCTGAGGATATTCATTTATCAAGAGCAACAACTTATGAATATATATCTTTCCTTGAAAAAGCTCACTTTATAAAAACGGTGAATCCAATAAGCTTTAACAATAATCTGGAAATAAAGAAAACATCAAAAGTTTATGTTTGTGATACAGGGCTTATAAATAACTTTGTAAGAATTTCAGAAGAAGATTTATTTAAAAATAGTGTTTTTCAGAACATCCGCGGAAATGAAGACCTTTATTATTACCAGAAAAAGAGTGGAGCATCAATTGATTTTGTAATAAAAAATAAAGCTTATAATGTAAAAATAAGCCCTAAACGAGCGGACATAAGCCGACTGAAGAGGCTTAGTGTGAATGTTGGGGCTAAAGAATCTAAAATAATTTCGAAAAATTATTCTGAATATGAGGATGTCATATATGCTTTTATGCTGTGAAGTTTTATTTGTTGTATTGAACCTATTTAGGTACAAATGGATATTTAAGAATATAGTAGATAAACTTTCATTGATTGAAAGGAGTTAATAATGAGGAAGAGTTTAAGTTTTTTGGTTGTTTTGTTTTTGATACTTTCTCAATTTGCATTTTTAGAAATTTCGTTTGCTTTAACTGCCGCTGATGTTACCGTTACGCCTCCAATTGCAGGGCATGTTGCTTCTTACACAATTAAATTTACTCTTGGCACTAGTTCTGGTTACGCAATACCTGAAACTGGTTATATAAAAATTAGTTTTCCTACTGGAACTACTCTTCCAACTTCAATGGATAAAAGTTGCGTTACAGTAAATGGAAGCCCTGCTTTAGAAGATCCAAAGATATCAAGCACAACTATTAGAGTTATGGTTCCTTCTCCAATTACAGCTGGATCAGATGTTACAATTGCTTTTTCAACTAACTGTAGTATTAAAAATCCCACATCATCTACTGGTAATTTAAGACTTAAAGTAGAAACGGGTTATCTCGTTGGAACAGTTGAAACAAAAATAGAGGGTCCAGTAGACTCAAATAAATATTTTATAGGAGCTCCAGCAGATGTTACTGTTTCACCTAATACAGATGGGTCAGAGTTTGTTGAATATAAGATTGTATGGAAGGTTGGAAATGAAGGAGCATTATCAAAAGATACCGATGAAATAACTATTGAATTTGACTCAGTTTATACTGCTCCTAAAGCTCTATTTTCAGGTAAAATACCTGCAAGTTATATTCTTGTAAATAATAAACCTCTTAATTATGATGCTAACTGTACAAGTACTCCTTTAACATTAAAATTTAAAGTTCCTGTTGATGTTACAAATAGCTCACAGGTAACTGTTATATTAACAAATTCTGTTGGAATGGTCAATCCAGCCGCAGGTGTTTATCAGATAAAGATAAGCACTACAAAAGAACCAACAAAAATCGATTCAAACCCTTATACTATTTACGATGCAATTGAATTTTTTGACCTTGATGGAGATGCAACAAATGGAGTTCAAGGAGTCGAAGTTAACCCTTACACGGTAAGCGTAGAAGCAGAATATAAAATTGGAATAATAGTAAATGTACCACTCTCTGCAAATTACGGGACTATAACCATTGCTTTTCCCACTGGCACTACTCTTCCGTCTGCTATTCCTGCCTCATCTGTTATATTTAATGTTAATGGAACCACTTATTCACTTATTTTTGATCCTGTAAGAAGTGGAAATAATATAATAATAACTGTTCCTACCGACATTACTGCAGGAGCTAAAATTACTATTACTTTTCTGAAATCGCTAAAAATTAAAAATCCAACAAAAGCCGGCATATACACCCTTCAAGTAATGACCTCAGCCCAACCTTATTATAGAGTTTCTCCTCCTTATGCTATAGGGACTTCTGTTACAAATGTTAAAGTAACACCTACCCCTGATACTAAGGGTTCAGATAATACTCAAT
>JBPOJC010000060.1:0-12246 GCA_052034135.1 Caldisericota bacterium
TGTAGCTCCAATAATAGTCCAAGGTAGAACATTTGTTCCTGTAAGATTTGTCTCAGAAAACCTTGGAGCTTCTGTTGAATGGATTGCCCAAGAAGAAAAGATAATAATTAAGTATCCCAAGATTTAATGTTAATTCGCGAAGATATTTGCGATTTGATTTATGCCAGGAACTAAGCTTATGCTATTTAGTTTCATAAGTTTAGTTAGAAATCTTATCCGATAAGAAGAACTTAAAATATGGTATACTTTTATATTGATTGAATAAGATATTAAAGGAGGATTATTTTGGAAATAACGGAGTATTATATTGAAAAAAATGTAGTACATGCAAAGATAAATTTTGATGCTACCGAAGTAGATAACGCTTTTAAACAGGCTTATAATGAACTTTTATCAACTGTTAATGTGCCTGGATTTAGAAAAGGTCATGTTCCTTATGGTGTTTTCAAAGGTTTTGTAAACAAAGAAAAATTTGAGGATAAGGTTATGTCTAAATTAATTGAAGATGGTATTAAATTATTTTTTGAAGAGAAAAAAGATCTTGACCTTATTGATCTACCCAATGTTTCTGTAACAGATGAAAAACTTATTGAAGGAAAACCTTATTCATTAGAAATAACTGCATCTATTTTTCCTGAAGTAGTTTTACCTCCCATAGAAGGGGTTGAATTAGAAGTTAAATTAAATAAAGATAAAGAATCAATATTAAACGATAAAATAAACGCTCTTTTGGAAGCAAACGCAACTTTTATAGACAAAGAAGGAGATCCATCAATTGGAGACTGGGCTGTCGTTGAATATTATATTGAAGGAGTTTCTGGCGAAAAAGGGAGGGTCGACACTGTAATTGTTGAGCTCGGGAAGGAGCAATTTTACCCAGATACCGATAAAGAGCTTATGAATATGAAAAATGGTGAAGAAAAAGTAATAGAGCGTCAACTTTCTGATGGTTCTAATATATTAATTCATACTAAAATGCTTGGTTTCAAGCAAAAGGTTTTACCTACTTTTTCAGAGGAATTCCTTAAAAGCATAAATTACGAAGGAGATATGGCTCAATTCTTAGAGGAAAAAAATAAAGAAGCTTTGGAAGAAGAAGAAAAAGAGAAGAAAAATGCCCAACTGAATTCAGTTTTTACTTATCTATCTGAAAATTCCAAAATAGAAGATATACCTGAGGATTTGATTAATTCATACATAGATGATGATATTAAATCTTTCGAGGATGAAATTAATAAATCGAATTTAACCATGGATGAGTTTTTAAAGCAGACCGATCAAACAATCGATTCTTTAAGAGAAAATTTTAGACCGCGTGCTCTTTTACAGGTAAAAATTGACCTAATATTAAGAGAATTAATAAGTAAAAACCCTCAATTTGTTCCAGATGATAAAGAGGTGGAAGCAAAAGCATCTGAGATAATGGGTAAATATAAAGATAGAGATATGAATATGAAAGATGTTAAAAATTATGTTCGAAACTTGATTGCAAGAGAGAAAGCGGTTGAATACCTGCTTTCAAATTTTAAATTTAAATATGTTAAGGAGGAAAATAAATAAATGCCATTAGTACCATGGGTAATTGAACAAACCGCATATGGAGAAAGGCAATATGATATATATTCTCGTCTTTTAAAGGATAGAATAATATTTATAGGTGGAGATATTATTGATGATAATGTTGCCAATGTTGTAATTGCACAATTGCTTTTTTTAACTGCAGAGAATGATGCAAAAGATATATCTTTATACATAAATAGCCCTGGAGGTCTTGTTACTGCAGGGTTAGCTATTTATGATACGATTCAATACGTTAAACCAGCTGTATCTACAATATGTATTGGTTTAGCTGCAAGTATGGGGGCTTTCCTTTTGGCTGCTGGCACAAAAGGAAGAAGATATGCATTGCCTCATTCAAGAATTATGATTCATCAGCCTCTTGGAGGAGCACAAGGGCCTGCAACTGATGTAGAAATACAAGCTAAGGAGCTTTTAAAAATGCGTTCTTTGTTAAATGAGATTTTAGCTAAACATACAGGACAACCAATAAAAAGAATTGAACAGGATACTGAAAGAGATTTTTATATGTCTCCTGAAGAGGCTAAGGAATATGGAATAATCGATGAAATTATTATTAGAGGAGGAATTTAAGTATAAGTAATGACAAAAAGTGAAAATAAAAAGGATAAAATCAACATTTCGTCTACGAGAAGGGCGAGCCTTCTTCCAATTAGAAATGTTGTAATATTTCCAAATATTGTTCAACCTATAACTGTTGGAAGAGAAAAATCAGTTAATGCTATTGAAGAAGCACTAAAGAAGGACCGTTTCATAGTTGTTGCTACTCAGAAAAACGAACAAGTAGATGATCCAGATCCTGAAGATATATATGATGTAGGGGTTCTTGCTGAAATTCTGCAAGTCATAAAACTTCCTGACGGAACCTTAAGAGCAATAATTGAAGGTTTAAATAGAGTAAAAATATTAAATTATATTAGAAGAGAAGGTTTATTTGAAGTAGAAATTGAAGTTTGCATACCTTCAATTGAAACTACACCTTTTATTAATGCTTTATCAAGGGAAGTTATTAATCTTTTTGAGCAATACTACCAATTGAACAAGAGGTTCTCCCCTGAAAATTATATTGACCTTATTAACATTAAAGATCCAAATAGACTTTCTGATCTCGTTTCATCTTCAATGGTTCTCGGTATAGAGGAAAAACAAGAGATTCTTAATATATTTGACATCGAGGAGAGGCTTAAAAAGCTTGTCGAAATGTTAAAGCGAGAAATAGAAGTGCTTGAATTACAAGGGAAAATCGAAACAGAAATTAAAAATAAGTTTGATAAAACTCAAAAAGATTTCTACTTAAGAGAACAACTTAAAGCAATCCAGCGAGAGCTTGGGGATATTGAAGGTGAAGAATACTCAGAAGAAGCAGCTGTTTATAGAAACAAGATTAATTCGATAAACTTGCCTGAAGAAGTTAAAAAGATCGTTGACGAAGAGCTTAAAAGGTTAGCAAAAATGCCTCCTATGATGGCAGAAGCTGGTGTTGTAAGAAATTATCTTGACTGGATTCTTGCGCTCCCTTGGGATCAAGAAACAGCTGATCAACTTGACTTAATTGAAGCCAAAAAAATACTTGACGAGGATCATTATGGGTTAGAAGACGTTAAGGAAAGGATTCTTGAATATTTAGCGGTAAGAAAGTTAAGCAAAAATGTTAAATCACCCATTTTATGCCTTGTAGGTCCACCGGGAGTTGGGAAAACTTCTCTTGGAAAATCAATAGCAAGAGCTATGGGCAGGAACTTCGTTCGTATTTCTTTAGGCGGAATAAGGGATGAAGCAGAAATAAGAGGCCATAGAAGAACTTATGTTGGGGCATTACCTGGTAGAATAATCCAAGGAATCAAACAAGCTCAGACAAAGAACCCAGTATTTCTTCTCGATGAAATTGATAAAATTGGAATAGATTTTAGAGGAGACCCTGCTTCAGCATTATTAGAAGCTCTCGATCCAGAGCAAAATAGTGCCTTTTCAGATCATTATCTCGAAATTCCATTTGATTTATCAAAAGTATTTTTTATAACTACTGGAAACGTTATTCATACTATTCCACCAGCACTTCGTGATAGAATGGAAATAATTACCATACCAGGTTATACCGTTGAAGAAAAAGTAGAAATAGCTAAAGGTTTTTTAATTCCTAAACAGTTAGAAGCAAATGGATTAACAAATTCAGATGTAGAAATCACGGAAGAAGCTTTATATAAATTAATTCAAGAATACACGCTCGAAGCTGGTGTTCGCGAATTAGAGCGTAAAATTGCAAAAATTTATAGAAAAATTGCCCTTAAAAAGGCTGAATCTGATAGTAAATTTAAGAAAGTTATCGTGTCTCCTAAAAATATTTTTGATTTTCTTAAAATACCTGTGTTCAGGCACGAAGTAGCAGGAAAAAAGAATGATCCTGGTGTAGTAACAGGTTTAACAGTAACTGAATATGGTGGAGAAATTATTTTTATTGAATCTACAAAAATGGCAGGAAAAGGTAATTTGATTCTTACAGGTCAGCTTGGCGATGTTATGAAAGAAAGCGCTTCTGCTGCTCTAAGTTTTATACGAAGTAATGCAACTAAATTTTCGCTTGATCCAAATTTTTACGAAAATATAGATATTCACATTCATGTTCCTGAAGGAGCTATTCCAAAAGATGGTCCTTCAGCTGGAGTTGCAATATGTGCATCGCTTTTTTCACTTCTACTAAATAAACAAATTCCTGCAGATGTTGCCATGACTGGCGAAATAACATTACAGGGGAGAATTATACCAATAGGCGGGCTCAAGGATAAATTACTTGCCGCACAAAGAGCTGGAGTTAAGACTGTAATCATTCCTAAAGAAAATAATAAAGATTTAGCAGAAGTGCCACAAAACATTTTAGATGAGCTTACAATTATAGAGGTAAGTGATTTTTCTGAAGTTTACGAAGAGCTATTTTTAGAAAAAAAGTAAAATTAATATTTTTACTTTATAAATTTTTGAAATACTCTAAATTTGGTATAAAATTATATAAGTATGGAAACTATAGGCGAGATACTTAGAAATAAAAGATTAGAAAAGGGTTTAACATTAGAAGATGTTTCTAAGCTTGTAAAAATAAGAAAAAAATATTTGGAAGCATTAGAAAGTGGTAATTATAATGAAATACCTGGAAAGGTTTACGTAAAGAGTTTTTTAAAAATTTATTCTGACTTTCTTGGACTTGATAGGTTTTATATTTTAAAGAGATATCAAAGCGAAATGATGCCAGAAGAAAATATCATCATTCCCCCTACATATTATATGCCTGTCAATAATAAGATATCAAGAAGAGCTTCACGAACAAAAAACTTACTTTATATAATTGCCGCAATTATAGGAGTAGTTTTAATTATCTGGGGGATCAATAGGTTGAGGTTGTCTCATTCTCCTTCTAATATTATAAACGATGAAACAATCGAGAGTTCTTATTACTCAAGTAATCAAATTGAACTCCCTGAAATTGAAATACCCATTGAAGAGATTGTACCCACGCCAAAACCTCAAGAAATAAAACATAATTTTGATAAATTAACATTAAGCATTAATAGCGCTGATTATAGCTGGGTTAGCAAAACTATAGATGGTAAGAATACCATCTCATATACAATGCTTCCAAATAAAAGTGAATCCTTAGAAGCGCAGAAAAGCGTTAATCTCCGAATTGGTAATGCTAATGGAGTAAAGATTAACGTGAATGGTTTTGACCTTGGTAGCTTAGGTAAATCTGGCGAAGTAATTGATTTAAGGATTACGCTTAACCCAAAAGAATCTATTCAGGTAGAGATCAAAAGAGGAAATGGAAGCATTGAAAAAAAGATACTCAAAGATTAACAATAATAAATCTGCATCTGTAATAAGTTTAGGATGCCCCAAGAACTTAGTTAGCTCTGAAAATCTATGCGGTTATTTTAAAGAAAATGGATATACTTTAACAAATCTTTTTTCAACTCCACAACCAGTTGATGTAGTTGTAATTAATACCTGTTCGTTCATAAAAAGCGCTCGAAGAGAAGCATTAGACACAATAAAAAAAGTCCTTGCTTATAAAGATGAAGGAATGTGCAGAAATGTTGTAGTGACAGGTTGTTATGCACAGAGATTTGCTTCAGAGCTTAAAGAAAAAGTACCTGATGTTGATTTTATTAGTTCTAATAATTCTTTAAGCGAAATGTCGAATTTTCTGAACCTTAAAAGTGAATCTAATTTTAAAAGAATACTTTCCACCAATTACTATGCTTACCTAAAGATTTCTGAGGGTTGTGATAGAAGTTGTTCTTTTTGCTTAATACCTTCTATAAAAGGAAAATTTAAAAGTAGACCAATATCTTCAATTCTTGATGAAGCTTCTATGCTTGTTTCTGAGTACGGAATTAAAGAACTGATACTAATAGCTCAGGATACAGAAAGTTATGGTAAAGATATTTCGCTTAAAAATGGGCTTATAACACTTACTGAAAAATTGTCAAAAATAAATGATTTAGAGTGGATTAGGGTAATGTATCTTTTCCCAACTGAAAATTTAGAATTTTTTAGAGAATTACTATCAATTGATAAAGTTGTTAGCTATCTTGATATACCTCTTCAGCATTCTTCAGCTAAGATATTGAAAAAAATGAATAGACCTACAAATGTTATAAATTTTACTGATAATTTAATGAAATTAAGAAATGAATTTGAAAATCTTGCACTCAGATCGACCTTTATTGTTGGCTTTCCGGGAGAAGATGACATAACTTTCAATGAACTTATAAACTTTTTAAAAATTTATAAGTTTGATAGAGTTGGGTTTTTCCCGTATTCTAAGGAGAAGTTTACTGAGGCATACTCCTTGACTGATCAAGTTAGTAGTAAAGTAAAACAAGAAAGATTAAAAGTAGCTTATGAAACACAAAAAGATATATCTACTGAAATAAGGGAAAGATTTATTGGGAAATCAATGGATGCTTTAATTGAAGGTTTTTTAGATAAAGAAGGTTATGCTTTTGGAAGAACAGAACGTGATGCCCCTGAGATTGATGAAGGAATAATAATTAAAGGAAATACCGAATATTTAAAGAAAAATGTTGGGGAAGTTATTAAAGTAAAGATAACTGACTCAATCGATTATAACCTTATGGGTGAAAGTGAAACATCGAGTTAATAAATGTATGAGAATTTAGAAAAAGTAAGTAAAATTTTGAGAGAGAAGAAACTTACATTGGGTGTTGCTGAATCCTGCACAGGGGGATTATTGTCTGCTGCATTAACTGAGCTTCCTAAAAGTTCTGAATTCTTTAGAGAAGGATTAGTAACATACAGTATTGATAGCAAGAATTTAAGGCTCGGGATAAGCAAAGAAGCAATTGCTAAATATGGCGTAATATCCGAATATGTTGCAAAAGCAATGGCTGAACAGGTGAGGAAATACCTTGATAATGATATCGGCATAGGAATAACTGGTAATGCAGGACCTACTGTTAATCAAGTAGGCACACCTGTTGGTCTTGTTCATATAGGAATATCAACTAAATTTTTTACTGAGTGCCACTCGTATAATTTTAAAGGTAACCGTATAGAAATAAGAAATAAGGCTGTTGTGGAAGCAATAAATATACTTTTAGAATCTTTGCAGAGGCTTTAAAGATATGAGATTATTTCTTGCTGTACCATTAAGTAAAAGGGCAAAAGATTTAATTGTAGATTCATATAAAGAAAATATTGGAAGAATAAATGCAAAGTGGGTTGCAAAAGAGAACTTCCATATAACATTAAAATTTTTAGGAAATGTAGAAAAAGATAGGATTGAAGAAATAGAAAAAGAGATGAATGACATTAAGGATAAACATGAAGGTTGTAAATTTACAATTACTAATTTGGGAGCTTTTCCATCATTAAAGCTTATAAGGGTTCTTTTTTATAATATAGTACCACCAGAACCATTTATTGATTTATCTAAAGATATAGATTTATCATTAGAGAAAATTAATTTTAAGCGCGAAGAAGATTTCTCTCCTCATATAACTATCGCAAGATTTAAGAATCCCCAAAGAAATTTAGATTTGGATTTTAGTAAAGGTATCAATTTTACTGAAACAGCCGATAGATTTAATTTAATGGAATCGGTACTTAATCCATCAGGTCCAATTTATTCAGTAGTTAGAGAGTTTAAATTGAAAGGAGTTTAAGAAACAAAATGGACGAAAAAGAAAAAGCTCTTGAATCTGCGATGCTGCAGGTAACAAGAGAGTTTGGCAAGGGTTCAGTTATGAAACTTGGAGAATCTTACACTCGATTGGAAGAAGATATATTGCCCTCTGGTATTCTTTCCTTAGATGTTGCTCTTGGAATAGGAGGTTTTCCACGTGGAAGAATCATAGAAATTTATGGTTCTGAAGGGTCTGGTAAAAGCACGATTGCTCTACATACAATTTCAGAGATTCAGAAAAAAGGAGGAAAAGCTGTTTATATCGACGCAGAACATGCTTTAGATCCATCGTATGTTGCAACTATTGGAGTAGATTTAACTAATTTGGTTATATCACAACCTGATTATGGTGAGCAAGCGTTAGAAATTGCTGAAATTCTTATTAGAAGCGGAGCAATAGATTTAGTAGTAATTGATTCTGTTGCTGCTTTGGTGCCTAAAGCAGAATTAGATGGCAATATGGGTGATGCACAGATGGGTCTTCAGGCAAGATTAATGTCCCAGGCATTAAGAAAACTTACTGCAGTATTAAATAAATCAGGATGCTCTGCGATTTTTATAAATCAACTTAGAGAAAAAATTGGTATAATGTTTGGTAACCCAGAGACAACCACAGGAGGAAGAGCGTTAAAGTTTTATTCTTCTGTTAGGGTAGAAGTCAGACGTGGAGAGCTTTTAAAGAGCGGCGAAGAAACTATTGGTCAAGAAATAAGAGCAAAGGTTGTGAAAAATAAAGTTGCTCCACCATATAAATCTGCAGTTTTCGATCTCATCTACGGTAAAGGAGTTTCCCATGTTAGTTCAGTTGTGGCTTTAGCACTTGATAAAAACATTATTAACAAAAGTGGTTCATGGTATTCATATGGAGATAGTAAAATTGGACAGGGCGCAGATAACGTTAAGAAATTTCTTGAAGAGAATCCAAGTTTACTTAAAGAGATAGAAAACAAAGTCCGACAGAGTTTTAACCTTATTGTGCCTGAAAACAATGAAAAAAATAAAAAGTGATGCATTTAAAACTGCACTAAATCTCCTTAATAGAAGACCTTATTTTAGCTTTGAACTCTCAAAGAAACTTTTAGATAAAGGCTTTGAGCAGAGCGAAGTCAAGGAGACTATAGATAGGCTTACCAAGTCTCTGCTTATATCTGACGAGGAAAGATTTAAAGAATTAATTGCTTATTACCAAAATGTAAAAAAATTTGGGATTAATAGAATTAAGTATGAGCTTATTAAAAGAGGAGCTCCAAAGGAGTATATTGAAGATATGCTCGAAAAGTATTACTCAAAAGAAGCTCATAATCAAATTCAGAGTGAACTTATTGAGAAAAAGAAAGGAGAATTAATAAATGAAGAATACTATAAAGCAAAACAAAAAATATATACATATCTTAAAAGAAGAGGATTTTAAAAATCCTTTTTTGTTCGTTTAACTATTAAACTACAGATTAATATTGAACAATAGGGGGTTTATAATGAATATAGTTATTTCAATAGTAATGCTAATAGTAGGTATTTTAGCCGGATATTTTATAAGAATTTATATAAATGAAGGCGGGATAAGGTCTTCAAGAGAGAAAGCTAACAAAATAATTGAGGAAGCAAGAGAAATTGCCGAAAGAGAGAAAAAAGAAATACTTCTTCAAGCCAAAGATGAAGCAATAAAGATTAAAACCGAGAATGAATTGGAGTATAGAGATAAACAGTCGAGGTTACAGAAATTAGAAAAAAGAGTAGCTTTTAAAGAAGAAGAACTCGACAGAAAGAATGAACAGTTAGAAAAAAGACAGAAAAATATTTCAATAAAGGAAAATGAATTAAATAGACTCCGTGATACTCTTACAAGACAAATTGCTGAGCAAAGATTAGAGCTGCAAAGAGTTGCAAACTTAACAGAAGCTCAAGCAAAAGAAATTCTTCTAAATAAAGTTGAATCAGAAATTCAATACGAAATCGCAGGTAAAATAAAAAACTTAGAGGAACAATTTAAATTAGAGGCAGACAGAAAAGCAAGAGAAATAATAACTTCTGCCATTCAAAGGGTTGCCGCAGAACAAACTCAAGAAGTTACTATATCTGTTGTTCCTCTTCCTAATGATGACATTAAAGGAAAAATAATTGGTAGAGAGGGTAGAAATATAAGAATTTTTGAAAGCTTAACAGGGGTTGATCTATTAATTGATGATACTCCAGAAGTTGTAACAATATCATCATATGATCCAATAAGACGTGAAGTTGGTAGAATTGCTCTTGAAAAATTAATTCTTGATGGTCGTATTCACCCAGCAAGGATCGAAGAGTTAGTTGAGCAAGCTAAAAATGAAATAGAGCAAACAATAGTGACAGAAGGTGAAAATACTATTCTCGAATTAGGAATTACCAATATTCATCCTGAACTTATAAAGCTTTTAGGGAAACTTAAATATAGAACAAGTTATTCGCAAAATATATTAGCTCATTCTAAAGAAGTTGCAGTTATTGCAGGTATAATGGCTTCTGAATTAGGTGAGAATCCAGTAAAAGCCAAAAGAGCGGGACTTCTTCATGATATCGGAAAAGCAATTGATCGGGAAACAGACGGTTCTCACTCACAATTGGGAGCTGAAATACTTTCGAAATATGGTGAAGCAGAAGAGGTTATAAATGCAGCTGAGTCACATCATGGAGATGTTCCAGCTACCTCCATTATCTCATCTATTGTGCAAGCAGCTGATGCAATTTCTGCTTCAAGACCAGGAGCTCGAAAAGAAGAAGTCGAAGCCTATATGAAAAGAATAGAGTCGTTAGAGAAAATATGCAATGAATTTAAAGGTGTCGAGAAAGCCTTTGCAGTTCAAGCAGGAAGAGAAATTAGAATAATAGTAAAATCAACAGAGGTAGATGATGTAATGCTTGCAAAATTATCATATGACATAGCTCATAGAATTGAAAATGAAATAGAATATCCTGGGCAGGTTAAAGTGGTTGTAATAAGGGAAACGAGATCTGTTGCTTATGCAAAATGATATTATAACTGTGCTATTTATTGGCGATATATTTGGTAGGCCTGGAAGAGAAGTTGTTAAAGAATTTTTAATTTCAAATAGAGAAAAATTTGATGTAGTTATTGCTAATTGCGAGAATGCATCAAGCGGTAAAGGACTAACCCCTAATAACTTAGAGGAATTACTTTCTTGTGGAATAGATGTATTGACATCAGGAAACCATATTTGGAATAAGAAAGAAATAATACCATATTTAAATAAAGATTATCCACTCTTGAGGCCTTTGAATTATCCAAAGGAAGCTCCTGGGAAAGGAAGCATTGTATTCACAACTAAAGAAAATGTAAAAATTGGTCTGGTTAATCTTCAGGGTAGAGTATTTATGCAAGCAATAGATTGTCCTTTTAGGGTTGGTTATGAAGAAATATTAAAACTAAAGCAAATGACAAATATTATCATTGTTGATTTTCATGCTGAAGCTACTTCAGAAAAAACTGCTCTTGGTTATTATTTAGATGGTTTAATAACTGCACTTATAGGAACCCATACCCATGTTCAAACGAACGATGCAAAGATTCTTCCTAAAGGCACCGCTTACATTACAGATGCTGGAATGAGCGGACCTTACGAATCAATCATAGGGGTGGAAGTAGATACAATAATTAGTACTTACCTTGTAGGTGTTCCAAAACGATTTGATGTTGCCAAAAGTGACTTATCTCAATTAGACTATGTGATAATTGAAATTGATGTAAAGAGCGGTAAGGCTTTATCTATAACAAAAAAGCATGAATTATTCAAGCGAAAGTAAGTATTTTGCCATTAAAACTTTTGGTTGCCAGATGAATTTTTATGATTCGTCTTTATATGAGGATTATCTTTTAGAAAATGGTTTTAAAAAAGCAGAAAATATAGAAGATGCTTCTATATTGCTTGTCAATACATGTGCAGTGAGAGAGAAATCTGTTTCTAAAGCACTCAGCTTTTTAGGGCAAATTAAAAAATTGAATTCACGGAAAAAGAAAATAATAATTTGCCTTTTGGGTTGTATGAGCCCTGTATATGCTGATAGCTTAAAGCGTGATGGTTTAATTGATGTTGCAATTGGTCCATTAAATAGTAATTCTGTCTCTTTTGAATTTAAAAGATTTATCAGTCAGTTTGATGTATTTGGTGACAAAAGCAATTATCCAAAAGAAAATATTATTTCAAGGTTCGTAACTGTTATTTATGGGTGCAATTATTTTTGTAGTTATTGCATTGTGCCCTATGTAAGAGGTAGAGAAAGAAGTGTTCCTTTTGATGAGGTTATTGACAAAATTAAGTCTTATTCGGATAGCGGAACCCGAGAAATTACCCTTTTAGGTCAAAATGTCGATCATTATGGATATGACCTGCCAGGCTCAATTAATTTTTCTAAGCTTTTAAATGAAGTGGCAAAAATTGACAACATTAAGAAAATAGATTTTATTACATCTCATCCAA
>JBPOJC010000022.1:0-3068 GCA_052034135.1 Caldisericota bacterium
ATTACCTCCAAACGGAATTGAAACAACCAAAAATGAAATAACTACTAAAATACTTAATAACTTTCTCATCTGTTCTCTCCTTTATAAAGAGAAGTTTCACTATATATTTAAAAACCATAACTTCATACTTAAGTTTTTCATTTTTTTTAAAAATGTCAAGAATTTTTTAAGCTTAATTTAATATAATTTTGAATAAATTAGCATTCTGTAACTAAGCTCTTTAAAAAGTATAAATAAATTTTTAATAATTCAATATGTCAATTTTTCCTATTTTTCATTAAATTCCAAATTTAAAACCACAAATAATACAGGGTAACCTTAATACAAATGAGGTGATCAGAAATACTAAGAGCAGATCCATATTTCTATCTACATACAAAAAATGTAAATATAAACTCTCCATACATATAAGTGGGGGGAAATTGTTAATTCAGTCACTCCTGAGTATGAGAAAATATTAAAACCAAGAAAATGGTCTGTATCCCCTAATAATTCAGTTTGGAAATGACAGTTTGTAGACTTTCGGGTATGACAAAGAGAAATGAGAAGATTCCTCAGGACATGTGCGATAATACCGCACATCGGAATGACGGTAGGGAATCATCCTTAGTGAGTGTGTCTTTAGCAAGAGTGCGTCAATACCGTACATTGGGAATAACAATGCAATTGTCATTCTTAGCGATTGCGGGAATCCAACCACCTCCGTCACCCTGAGGAGCGCTCATTACAGCGACGAAGGGTCTCATCATCTTGCGATTGTATGTATCAAACCTAAACATAAAATAAAAAAGAAAAACATACAATAACGTCTTTTCTACACTGAAAAGATTAAATGAGGAGATTCTTCGCTAACGCTCAGAATGAATATTTCTCTTTTTTAATTTCGAAATTTTAAGCTATAATTTTAACATCTGAATTAAGTGAGCCCACGAGTTCATCTAATTTGAAAGAGGTATCTATAAAAACGAAAGCAAAAAATGAGGAAAATTTAGCTTTAAAAAATTTAGAATATTTTCTTGAACAGAAAATTTTAGAAATTCTCCGAGATACAGATTATAGTATGGAATTAAGAGAAGATTTTAAGGAAAAATTAAAAAACGGTCAAAAAAAATCTGGAAGAGTTTCTCATAAAGAGGTACTAAATAAACTTGGTAAATATTGTATAGACTGAAGAAGCAATAGAAGATTTTTTAAAGTGACACTTATAAAATAAAGTGAAATTATTATTGTGGTAGTTAAATTTATAAAGTAAATTATAAACTCTATAAAATTTAAAGGAGAATATTTTGGATTCTAACGATGGTGCATTTTTGAAACAGTTTGGGAAGGCTTCAATTCTTAGGGAATTGGTGGAGACTCTTCATCCCCGCTATAAAAGTTTGCCTTCTTATAATAAGCTTTTTACCTCTCTTCTGAATAGTGAAAATTGCCTTGATGGGTACTATCAGAATAGTATTTTAGACTTACTTTTAGGGTTTAATATTCCATGTATTGAAGAAAGGCTTTTCCCAATATATTGGGGGTTAAGTAAAACATTTTCCTCCTTTACAAAAAGCGATAATTTTGCAATTCTTCCAGGTGAGAGCTTTCATTTCTTTAACTTCTTTGATGAATTTAAAATTAAGAGTGAAACGAGCAGCGAACCACTCTTAATTGCTACTCTACCCACTTATGCTTTTTTTGTACCTCTTTTTATATCTTCTATTTCGCTTCCAATTTTTAAGCTATTAAATTGTTATAGCGACAATTACCATTTAGCTGAGGCATTATTTGGTCCAGCGGCTATTTTTTCAATATATTTTAATTCTCAGAATATCAATGATATTGAGAATTTCCCCTTTCTCTTTAAGGATGAGCTTTTATCTATTGGTGAATTAATAAATACTTCTAAATTTTATTTTGAATTATCCCAAAAAACTTCTCATAAAAAAGAAAATCTGAGCAGTAAAAGCAATTTAGAGGAATTACCAAATATTTCAGATAAATGGAATTTAGATAAATCTATAAAATTATTTAAGGATTATATTTCTTTAAATATTCCGCCATCCGAAATATATTTAGATGATAAAAATGAGCCAGCAACGATACCAGATATTATTAATGCCTCGTGGTTTTACTTCCTTGAGAATATTTTACCTTTTCTTTTGCAAAGCTTCTCACAACATAATACTTCGCAACAATTTATTCAGGAAGAACATAGCCCATCATTTCAAAATGAATCTAACGAGAATTCAGAGGAGAGGAGAAATTCCTTTATTTGCAGGGAAGAACATTCCGCCAGAATGACGGAGGCACTGGTGACACTCTCGAGCGTCTCTCAACTCTCATTCCCGAAATCAATTAATGGGAATCCACTTTTCTCAGAGCAACTCACCAACCTTTGTGCTCTTATCCTCCGAGGTATCGAGACTTCCAATATTTTCAGAAAACTTTTATAAATATAAATTTTTTTTAGTTTCTCTATCTCTTATCTGAAATTTAGAATATTTCTTTTATTAAAATTAGAGCTGAATAAAGAGGAAAGATTAAATGAGGAGATTCTTCGCTCCGCTCAGAAAGACCGTCCTCATCGTCATCCTGAGGGCGCGTATCTGTATTTTGCGACCAAAGGAACTCCTCTTTTGTATCATTCTTAGCGATTGCGGGAATCCAACCACCCCTGTCACCCTAAGGGAGTATCTTCCAAACGATCCAAGGATCTCCTTTTTAACATCCCATGAATTTCTTGGTCATTCCCGCGAAAGCGGGAATCCAGAATACTAAGGGGTAGTTCCATATTTCTACTTCATGCAAAATGTGTAAAAATAATCCCTCCATATATACAAGTGGGAATAAAATTTAAATCTGGTCACTCCTAAATAAAAGAATTTTAAAAATGAAACTCTGGATCCCCAATCAAGTTGGGGATGACATGTTACTTGGATCCCCGATAAAAGATTTCGGGGATGACCCTATCCCCGTCATCCTGAGGGCGCGTATCTGTATTTTGCGACCGAAGGAACTCCTCTTTTGTGTCATTCTTAGCGATTGCGGGAATCCAGAATACTAAGGGGTAGTTCCATATTTCT
>JBPOJC010000016.1:0-12139 GCA_052034135.1 Caldisericota bacterium
ATGGGAACACTTTAAAGCATAATCATAAGCAGGCAAAATCAAGCCTTTCTCGATACAATATCTTCCCTCAGAAAGATATATTTCAAACAATTCAAGAAGTCGATCTATTGAAGCTTCTTCGAGAGAATATTTTGAGTAATCAATCTCTTCCATTAGCCTTAAATCTTTATACAATACTCCCTCTCCCACTTCAATATCATAAAAAGATGATTTATTTTGAATATACATAGCAATGCGTTCAAGGCCATAGGTTATTTCAACAGCTGCTGTTTTAAGATCTATTCCACCCGCTTGCTGAAAATATGTAAACTGAGTAATTTCCATACCATCAAGCCACACTTCCCATCCAACTCCCCATGCCCCCAGAGTTGGAGATTCCCAATTATCCTCGATAAACCTTATATCATGCACTTTGCAGTCTATTCCAATTGAAGATAAACTATCTATATAAATGTCCTGAATATTTAAAGGAGATGGTTTTATTATTACTTGAAGCTGAAAATGCTTGAAAACTCTATTCGGATTTTCTCCGAATCTCCCGTCTGTTGGTCGTCTTGATGGCTGAACATAGCAAAACCCCATATTCTTATCCGATAACACGCCAAAGAAAGTAGTTGGTGCCATAGTACCTGCACCAACTTCCATATCATACGCGGGCAAAACAGTTAATCCGGATTTTTTCCAGAAATTTGAAAGATTGCTTATAATATCTTCAAAATACATAAAATCTATCTGGTAAAAATATACTTAATTATGTCTGATCTTGTTATCATGCCCACCAATATATCCTCATGTATTATGGGCAATTGCTTAACTCCTTTATCATGTAGGATTTCTGCCGCTTTTGAGACAAGTTCATCCTCATGAATACATATTGGATCTTTTGTCATAACTTCTGATACGCTTGTTCCTATTATCTTTTTGTATTCATTCATAAGCTCTTCTGTTGTAGTGTATGAACCATAGGGCCAAAGTCTGAACAAAGGACTCCTTGTAGCCTTTAGAAGCAGATCTCCCTGGGTTATTATTCCTACTACATGGCTTTCTGCATCAACCACCGGTATGCCATTTATATTGTGTTCAAGCATAATCTTAACAGATTCCTCAACACTTCTTGATTCATGTATAAAAATTGGTTCTTTATTCATAATTTCTTTAACAGTCGTATCTTTAAACATAGTTCATCTCGCTTTCAAATATTAATTTTAACTTAAATATTATAATATAGATAACGCTTATAACAAAAAAGAAAATTAACTGTCACTAAAGTCTAAAAAAGATTCTTTATTGCTATAAATTTTTCAATTTACTCCTTATTTTTCGATGAATAGACTGTTGATTATGAAGCAAATAGAGAAGAGGTTTTTTCAATGCTGCTCAAATACTGAGATCCTTCAGTCACTGAGATGATGCCTTCTTCCTTTTTCGTCATTCTGAAATGCGGTATTATCGCACACAAGTCCTTAAGGAATCTCCTCTTCTATGTTTTAAATACTGAGTTCCTTCGGTCGCTCAGGAAGACGCTCCCTCAGGAAGACGGGGAGGATGGTCATTCTGAGCGTTAGCGAAGAATCTCCTCTTTTCTCCTTGTCATCCTCGAAATACTTTATCGGGGATCCAGACCATACTTCTAAACTATCTGGATTCCCGCAATCGCTCTGAATGACGAGAAAAATCAAGGGAATGACACAGAGAAGGAGATCCTTCAGTTGCAAAATAAAGATACGCTCTCTCAGGAAGACGAGGGAGGGTCATCCCCGAAATCTTTTATCGGGGATCCAGACCATACTTCTAAACTATCTGGATTCCCGCAATCGCTCTGAATGACCAAGAAAAAACAAGGGAATGACGAGAAGAGAAGGAGACCCTTCGTTGCTAAAATGAGTGCTCCTCAGGGTGACAGGGGGGTGGTTGGAGATCCCTACGAAGCAAAATGATGATTCCTCAGATGGAGTACAAAAACTATGACCGGAAAAGATAAGACAGCAAAAACTTAAGGTGTAGCGCAGAACCTAAAAATAGATTTCTCAACTAATACAAACGGAAGAATTCTCTATGCATATAATGAAACATGAAGATTTAGTTAGAACTTTGCTTATGTTTATGATAACTATGGTACTATATTAGATTTACTAAAAGACGATGGTAATCCAGCAAAAGCAATTTTAGTTAACCCTAATAATGGTGCAATTTATACAAGATATAACCCAAATGGTATTGATGATCCTTATTCATATAGAGCAAGGAATGGATTTATGAGTATAGGATCTTTATGGGCAAATAATGATAGTGGAACAGTTTAAATACAAAGTCATCATGTAATACCTAATCTCTGGGGAGATGCAGTAACAAATGGAACCTACAACCAGTCAAAGTTAAAATTTATTAGATAAATTAGTTATTGTATTCTAAAATTAAGTTTAAATAATATAATTTATAGTATGGATATTGATAGTCTTATCGATGAAATAAATAATAAAATTGATATTGTGGATTTTATATCTCGTTTTGTGGAGCTAAAAAAGGCAGGCAGAAATTATGTAGGTTTGTGTCCATTTCATCATGAAAAAACTCCTTCATTTACAGTTAGCAGGGAAAAGGGTATATTCTACTGCTTCGGGTGTAAGGTTGGAGGAAACATTGTTGAATTCGTTAAAAAATATGAAAATTTATCCTTCAAGGAAGCAATAGACTATCTTTGCACTGTAGCAGAAATACCTAAACCATCTTTTCATGGCAAATATGGAGAAGAATCAGAAAAAAATAAATTTTATGAAATCAATAATTTAATTATGCAGTTTTTTAAGAATTCACTATCAAAGAACTCTTTGGCTTTAGAATATCTGTCTAATAGGGGTATAAGCAAAGATATTATCGAGAAATTTTCAATAGGATTTGCACCAGCTAATTCAAATGAACTTCTTACCTTTATTTCTGAAAAGAAATTAAATCTTGAGGATTGCCAAAAGTTAGGGTTAGTCTCACTAAGTAAAGATGGAAACTATTATTCATACTTTAGAAACAGGATAATCTTTCCAATATTTGATGTTCAGAGCCATATAATCGGCTTTGGAGGAAGAGCAATACAACATGATGAAGAGCCAAAATATCTTAATAGCCCCGATAATATAATATTTCATAAAGGAAAAAATTTATTCGGTTTAAATTTAGCTAAAACAGAGACTTTGAGGAACAGATACTTAATAATTGTTGAAGGTTATACGGATGCAATTTCACTATTTAGGAATGATATTTCTAATGCAATCGCTACTTTAGGAACTGCTTTTACTGTTGACCATGCACTATTACTTAAGAAATATGCCGATACACTTTATTTTTGTTTTGATTCGGACACAGCCGGAAGGATCGCAACTAAAAGAGCATTGGAACTAATTATCCCCTTGGAAATAAACTGTAAAGTTATTGAAATACCCTCTCCTTACAAAGATCCTGATGAATTTCTAAAAGCTAAAGGGAAAGATGATTTTTTAAAGTTAATAGAAACTGCAAAAGCATCATTTGAATATATCTGGCAAGAAACTAAGAAAGAATACAATTTTAATGATCCGCTACAGGTTAATAAAGCAATAATGGAGATACTCTCCAAGCTTGTAAATTTAAAAAATGAAATACTTTTAGAGAGTTATCTTAAGTTTATTTCAGCTGATACCTCCATATCCATAAATAGTTTATACAAAGAATTTTCAAAACTTAACAAAACTAAGGGTAAAGTAAATATAAATTCCAATCGATCACTACTATTAACAAAGGAAAAAGAGAACCTTATATTCAAGGGCTTACTCTCACTTAATAAAGATATAATCGAAATAATTTTTGAAAAAGTTAAAGAAGAAGATTTTTCTAATATAGACTTAAGAAAACTTTATAAAAAAATGTTTGAATTTTTTCAAAGAAAAGGGTATTTGAATTATAAGGAATTTATAAACGAGGTAGATGATGATAAGCTTAAACAGTTAATAATGGAACTATTATTTATAGATGATAGTTTTGTTAGTGAAGATAGTATTATGCAATGTTTATCGAGAATTGAAACTAACAGAAAATTAAATTATTTGCAGGATAGTTTGAAAGAAAGTATAAAATCTGGGAATATAGAACTTAGTAAATATTTAGAGAGGGAATTAAGTAAAATTGTCAAAGAAAAAAATTAGTAAAAAAGAAAAAAATAAAGAAGAAAAGAAAAAAATGAATGAGCTTCGTTCTATTCCGGAAGTAAATTATCTCTTGAAGACGCGAAGCAGCGGAGATACAGTTACGTACGATGAAATTATGGATTTAATGGAAGATGTCAAGCTTAAACCTTCTGATATGGATTTAATGTACGATCTTCTTTCTGAAGAAGGAATAGAGTTTGGAGAAAAGGAAGAAAAAAGCAAAGAAGAAAAAGAATACGAAGATAGTGAAGATTTTTTAACAGACGAAGAAGAAGTTGACCTTAAAGACCCTATTAAAATGTATCTTAAAGAGATTGGTAAAATCCCTCTGCTTACTTTTGAAGAAGAAATAGAGCTTGCTAAAAGGATTGAAAAATCAGATGTAGAAGCAAAGAAAAAGTTAATAGAATCTAATTTAAGGCTTGTGGTAAGTATAGCTAAAAAATATACAGGTCGCTCTTTATCATTTCTTGATCTTGTTCAAGAAGGAAATGTTGGTTTAATAAGAGCAGTTGAAAAATACGACTACAGAAGAGGTTTTAGATTTTCAACCTATGCATCATGGTGGATTAGACAAGCCGTGACTCGCGCTTTAGCCGACCAATCAAGAGTTATTAGAGTTCCAGTTCATATGGTTGAGTCAATAAATAAAATTCAGAGAGCTGAACGTTATCTTTATCAGGAAACAGGAAAAGAGCCAACTCATGATGACATTGCAAAAAATGTAAATCTACCCGTGAAAAAGGTAAGAGATTACTTAAAAGTATCTCAAGAACCAGTTTCTCTTGAAACTCCACTTGGTGCCGACAAAGATAACAAACTTGGTGATTTTGTAGAAGATAAAAAAGTTTCATCTCCAGAAGAGTATGTTATAGATGAGCATTTTAAAGAGCAACTTTATAGTATTTTAGATACACTAACTCCAAGAGAAAGAGAAATTTTAAAATTAAGATTCGGATTAGATAATATAAAACCCCATACGCTTGAAGATGTTGGTAAAATTTTCAATGTAACAAGAGAAAGAATAAGACAGGTTGAAGCAAAAGCTATTAAGCGATTAAAACAAGAAATGAAGGCACGAATGGAAGAAGAGGAGGAGGAACAAATTTAAAAAATCTAAGCTTATTACAATTTCTCTCTCAGTAAGCTTAGAATCTTTGTTCCTGTATTGCTTATAATTTCTGCTTCATTTCTTTCCCAATTTTCTAAAATTAAACAGGTTCTATCGAGAAGAAAAGAATCTTTTCTTTTACTTATTTCTTTAAATGCTAATACTATTGTCTGAACGGCATTCTTGCTCATGCTTTCTTTAAGCCATTTTCTCATTTCAGATTCAGTAATATATGGTTCTCTTATGTAAATTTCCTTAAGCTTCATTGCAACTTCAGATTTTAAATCTTTTGAAGGCTCATCAATAAAACTTGACAAGAAATCAAGCAAAACTTCACTATCATCAATATTCGCTGGATCGATACTTAAAATTGCAGCTAATTTAAGGTTATTATTGGTTTTTAAATCCCAAAAAGTTTCTATGTTATTAATTAATTCTGTTTCCTTTTCTTTCCATAAATTTTTTAATGCATCTGATACTGCTTCGACTAACTCGCTTTGAATATTCAAAATTTTAGCTAATTTTGGAAATGCATAGTCAGGATGAGTTAGAGAAAGTTCAGTAATTATAGAGATTGCAATCAGTTTTTGATTACGAACATAAGACCTTGACATTATATCTGTTATCTTATCAATTTCTTCTGGATATAGACTAAAAGCATCAGTAATTGCTTTGATTGTCTGAACCTGAGTGGATACATCTGCATCATTTAATAATGAAGCAATATTAGTAAAAGATTTTTTCTTTTTGTAATCTTTAAGGTCAGCCTCGACAACCTTTTTTATTTCTTCGTAACTCTTTTTAGAACCTGCTTTTACTGTTCCCTCTTTCATAATTAATAATTATAACACATCAAGTTCTATGGTCAAACATTGATTTGTTGCATATAAAACATTATTGTGCACGCTTCTTTTTAAAATACTGATCTGATAATTTGAATGACTTGCATAAATTTAAATTACTTTTACCTGGGCGATAGTGGAATCGAACCACTGACCTCTTCGGTGTCAACGAAGCGTTCTACCTCTGAACTAACCGCCCATTTAGTAAGTACTATTATTTTATAAATAATAGCAAAATTAATTTATTTCTCAATTCTACTTTTTTATATTAAAACATTTTATATAACTGAAAATATCTTAAAGATGAAAATATCTTAAAGATTTACTATAATAAATAAATGCTTTTTATAAATAATAAAAATAATAATTTTACTTTGTAGGAGGTTTTATTAAGTGAAAAAAACTATTTCTCTGTCAATGATTATAATCTTTTTGGCTTTCTTTCTTAATTTTGCTTTATTGCCTAATCACAAGACTTTTGCAGAGGATCAAGATTCACCCGGTGCTCCACCACCTCAAATTACCGTTCCTGTAAGTCCACCTATAGAAGCAAATCCACCTATAACTGAAGAATTACCAAAACCAACTCCTCCAACTCCTATACCGCCTGGACAAAATCCACTATCGCAACTATCTACACAACAACCCACAGAACAAGCAGTAACACCACCTCCTTTAATGTCAGAAGAAGAATTACCACCAGGAACAACTTTTCCTGAACAACCTCAAACAGAGCTACCGCCTCAAGAAGTACAACAGCCACCATCTCAAGAAGTACAACAAGTGCCAGGACCATGGTACAGAAGTTTTTGGTTTATAGCATCGCTCATAGTTATAATCGTTATAGTAGTTCTAGTACTTTTCGCTCTCACTGAAGGTAAAATGCCCGAAAAAGAGATAAAAGCTAAAAAGAAAGAAAAGGATAAGAAGAAAAAGAAAAAATGAGAAGAGCTGTTGCTCTATTATTAATATTTAATTTACTTATTTTTTCGGATCTAAATTGTACTAAAAAAAATCAAAATGTTTTAATCGAAGTAGATCCATCGCAACTTAAGAATGGGTCTACTTCTATTTATGTTCTATATGATGAGAAAGAAAAGCCAGTTTATACATTTAGAGACAATGTGTTTATAAATCCTGATAACATACTAATAATTAGAGAATTATCCGAGCAAGATAATGAAGAAATTCTCAGAGCAAAGCTTGATCCAGAGCTTCTTTTTCCAGTTCAACTGCAAATTGTTAAAAGCGAGAGTCAGACTGAAACACCTCATTTTTTAGGAGAAAAGAAAGGTAAAAGTTACATAATAACTGAATGGGACGAAAACAACAATCCATCCTACGAAAGAATTTACGTTGGCTCAGAACAATTCTTTGAAGATGAAGTATTGCTTCATTTAATGTCCTGTTTTCCTTTAAAAGTTGGGGAGGGAGGCAAATTTATGTATATAAATACAAGAAAGAAAAGTTCTGGCTATGAACATTACAATGTGGTTGGCGCAGAAACAATAATTGCAGCAAACAATAAATATGAATCTGTTAAAGTAGAAATTCCGGGTAATAGTTGTACGGCATGGTTTTTAAAAGATAGTCCACATATTTTACTTAAAGCGAAATTTCCATCCTTAGAATTGCAATTAATTGGTTGGAATAATATTTAGACTATATATAATAAATTCCTTAAAATCATCAAAACTAAAACTCATTCTCTCGAATTTGTGCTAAATAAAGTAAAATATCTTTCCAGTTAAATAAAATAACTACGCAAAGCTAAAAAATACGCTAAATTTTAATTAAATTGATTTATAAAATTAGGACGATGTTTCGGATGTTTCTGCAGTACCTTCAGCAGGAGTAGCTTCTTCTACAGGAGTAGCTGGTGCTGCTTCTTCTGTTACAGCAGGTGCAACCTCTTCAACTTTAGGGGCTATAACAGTAAATATTGGTGTATCAATAGGTGTTATAAGCTCAATTCCTTCACCCAATTTAATATTACCAGTGTGAATAGAATTTCCTATTTCCAAATTCGATATATCAACATTTAATTTATCAGGAATATCTGCTGGTTTAGCTTTTAAGTCCAATCTAAAAGTTACTTGCTCAAGAATTCCTCCAACTTTTACACCCTTTGCTTCACCAATTGGATATATAGGAACACTCATTTTTATGCTTTCGGAAAGAGATATAGCATAGAAATCTATATGTATTGGGTCAAAATTGATTACATCTTTTTGTATGTCTTTAATAAGAGCTGGAAAAACTCTTCCGTCATCTAACTTGCAATTTATAATTACATTTCTTGTATTTGATTTTATTATGCGAATAAATTCTTTCCTGTTCACCATACAAGGATAACTTTTCTCGATACCTTTTCCATACAAAATTGCAGGAATATTTTCGTTATCTTTTCTTGTTTCTCTATTTTTTAGCTCCATATCTACAATTTTCATATTACTTCTCTCCTAAATCTATTATACGAATATAGAAAATTAGCAAAAAATAATAATTTTGTCAAGTTTACATAAGAACCAATTACTTAAAATTCTATCCCAACAAAAATTATAATTTGATAAGTCAAAAAATGAACTTATGATATATTTATAGAAAGATTTTAACATTTTATGCTTGCATGTTAAGTATATATCTTAAAAAGGAAGAATAAAAATGGCTAAAGAAGAAGAAAAGCAGAGAAAAGAAATATGCGAGACGATGCGAAAACTTTATGAACGTAGCTTGATTTCGAGCGTGGGTGGAAATTCAAGTGTTATATTAAGAAAAAAGAATGCTGTTTTAATTACTCCATCGGGATCCAACAAGAAAGAATTAGTGTCAAAAGATATCATAAAGGTTAACACAAATGGAATAGTTTTAGGTAAAGGTAAGCCTTCCTCTGAAACAATAAATCACATAGAAATCTATAAAACAAGAGCTGACATTAACGCAATTGTTCATGCCCATCCTCCCTTTTTTACAGGAATAGCTTCTTCAGGCTGCACTCCAAAAGCTATAACTCCTGAACAAATATTGTTCGCCAACAACATAACGGTTATTGATTTTGTGGTTCCAGGGAAAGATTCAGTTGTTTCTCTTACAAAAGCTTTAGAAAAAAGTAATGTCGTAATAATAAAAAACCATGGTGTCTTTAGTGTCGGTAAAGATTTAATGGAATGCTTTGTTAGAATAGAAATATTGGAGGAGGTTGGAAAAATGCTTTTTGCTGGTAAACTATTTGGAGGAATGAATGAGCTCTCGCAAGAGAATATAAAAAACGTATTAAATAAATACAATAAATAATAAATTTGAAGGGAGATTAATCTATGAATGCACAAAGGGCTTTAAAAATACTTAAAGAAGCTTACAGGATTGAAGTTGAAGGGTATACTTTTTATAAAAATACTGAGAAAGAAGACTTGAGTAATGAGGCAAAATCAATATTTAACTACCTCGCAAACGAAGAAAAACAACATGAAGAATATATTGTGAGCCAAATCAAAAATGTAGAAGAAAAGGGTATCTTTGGAATTATAGAACTTTCAAGAATTAATGATGAAGTAAAGGAGAAATTCTTCCTTGACAGCATAAAGGTGGCTCAAAACCAGACAATCACTGAATCATCTGCTCTCCATATAGGAATACTCCTTGAGAAAAACTCTTATGACTTTTATACTGATGCTGAAAAAGAATCCGAAGATACCGAAGAAGCTAAACTATATTCTGAACTTGCAGAATGGGAACTAAATCATCTTAATATTCTACAATCCGCCTACCAGGCAGTAAGAGAAAAAATTTTTGCAGACCAGCACTTTTCCCCATTTTAGAAAAAATTACACTTTGTAATTACACACAAATTATTAAAGTAGTGTGTAAACCGACTTAAAAGTAAATAGTTTTCTTTCTCGTATAAATTAATAATTAAAACGTTATAACCGCAATAAAGTTGACAGACTAAAAATTGATCCACTTCTGTTTATGTTTGTTTTAAATAATTCTCTCAAAATAATGGAAATCCTTGAGCTTTGGTAAAAAGCTTTTGTATTAAAACCTCTTCCGTAATTATATTTTGAAGAAGTGCAAATCTACTATAATGCTTTGGCTAATTGTGACAATCTTACCTTGACCCTTTCTTCATTATTATCAAATATTTGAATCCTCGAAGATAGAAGTTGTATTGTTTTGCTCTCTCATGCCAAAAAGGAGTATTTGATGTCTGATTATGCCTTGAAACTATAATAATATCAATTGGTTCAAAATATTTTTCTAAGATTGTATAAATTTTGAAACCTACAAGTATGAAACCGCTTTTCTTTCTCCAGTGATCACCAATAAGCCAAGCTATATACTTGTTAGGTTTCAGAATACGATGAGCTTCCTTTGCTACTTTTTCTAACTCAATAAAAAATTCTTCTTTTTCACACGAGATATTTCCTATGTTGTCAGGATGATTATTGTAATCAATATTATTTGAATATGGAGAATCTATAAATACAAAATCTCCTACTTCATTATCAAGCGGTAATTTCCTTGCATCAGCTTGTTGCATATCTTTTCTATAAGAAGCTATATCAAAGCCTAAAACTTTACGATTTTCTTCTCGGCAAACATCAATTGTTGTTCCACTCCCACACATAGGATCAATTATTAAGTCACCCTCTTTTGTGTATCTTTGTACAAGATTCCATATTATAAATGCAGGAGTAACGCCTCTGTATTTATTATCACCATGTAATGTATCACCATAATTCTGCGTTGGAAAATCCCATAAAGTTGTTGTTTCAAGTCGTGGTCTTTTAATCTTCATCATCTCAATATCTTCTTTAAATCGTCTATAAAATGCTCGAATAGTTTGACTTTATCACTTTCTTCTATTTCTCCATCGGTTAAAACATAACTACCATCTAAATCTACTTCTACAATTGCTCTTCCCTTTTTAGCTGGCATTTTATTTGTCAAAGTACCATCCTCATCAGGAGTTATAAAATATACTTTGATGTTCTTAGTTGACTCATCTTGAGTAAATTTTAGTTTCCAATAACCTGTTTGAGCAATCCTTTCTCTTAAAGTTACTTTACTCGAAACAACAGCTAAAACAATATAATTTCGAGGATTATATATAACGATATCAACATCGGGTAAATGTAAGCCAAATTCACCAAAGTCAATAGCTAAATTTCGTTTTACCTGACTTAACTCTCTTGATAGATTTGTACTTCTTTCCAATTGATTGCCATTGACAACTTTTAGTCAGATTTCTTCTACTTCATCAGTGATAATGTATTGAATTAACTTTTCTAAATTTTTCCCTTTAAATGCTCTCCAGCTCTGTTCGTGATCTCCATTGGGAGTAGGGTGTTTCATCCACTCTTGCTTGTGAATCTCTTTTGCTTCTTTTAATAGTTCTGAGATATGTTTGTATGCTGCTGATCCAAGTAGCTTTTTCTTTTCAAGATATAAATCTTTTAAATCTTCAAATTTCATATCTCTTACTCCTTCAAGCCAATAATAATATATTCTACAGGATAAGCTTCAGAATTTGCTTCATAATTATTAGCAAATCTGCCTGTTTTTTTATCCCTGTTTTGCGGAAGAATTTTAGATGGGATTTTTCTTTTTATAAGCCTTTCAAATTTAAAACCAGAATACTGTATACTCTCTGCAAAGGCTTCAGCATTAAGTATATCAATACCTTTCAATTTTGTATCTCCAATAACATAGCAACATCTGCCACCTTTTTTTAAGATTCTGAAACTTTCATCAAAAACTTCCTCCATATCAATAAAAAAAGCTTTAATTTCCCTTGCTGTTTTTTTGCTTTTTTCAGTAACTTTATTGACAATATCCATAGCAATTAAACTTTTTAATCTTTTATTTTCGTATTTTCTGGATGATGTACCTATAAACTCCTTCTTGTATTCTGTTAAATCATCAGCTAAATCAAGCCATATCGTTGATAATTGATGTAGATCTGCATATTCATAACTAGTAACATAAGGACTCGAAGTTATAACCAAATC